>CALAVD010000212.1 GCA_937892085.1 uncultured Prevotellaceae bacterium | reverse complement strand
CCAATGCTTAGGTGAAATTCAAACGACTGGAGTATCTGGAGGTCTGCGAACTGGAGTATCGTTTCTATGGCGACAACCTCGACTCGCTGCACGTCGCCGCCGAGCGGCTGATGGAGCGTATGCGACAAATGCCGGAGCTGGAGTGGGTACATACCGACTACCTGCAGCCCTATCCCATTATCAATGTGGAGCTCGACCCTGTGACGTCGGCGCAACTCGGCATCACCCGCACAACGGCAGCGCTGGCCCTGACAGCCACATCGAGCGACCTGCGTATAGGACAGATTTGGGAGGGGAACTACGAACTGCCCATCGTTGTTAAGGACGATACCGACATGACCTACTCCGACATTGAGAACCTTGGCATTGCCTCGCCTATGACCATGCTCGGCGGAGGTGTGAGCAACACAAACAGCACCATACCCCTGCGCCAGATAGCGAAGGTAAGCCCCCGGTGGAGTGAGAGCCGCATCATGCATCGCGGCGGTGAGCGCTGCATCACGGTGACGGCACAGTTTGCCCGGGGTGTCTATACCGCTCCCATCGAAAAGGAGATTGCTCGCATTATGCAGGAGGATATACAGCTGCCGCAGGGTGTGCGCACCGAGGTGGGCGGTGAGATAGAATATGTGAACGACGCCTTTCCGCAAATCTTTGGCGGAGTGGGAATTGCCATGATCATAGTGTTCTTCTTCCTGTTGTTCAACTTCAAGAAGTTTGGTGTCACCACAGTGTGCATGGCGGCTCTTGCTTTGATGCTTCCTGGCTCTTTGATTGGACTGAGATTGATGGACAACACATTGGGCTTAACCTCGGTGATGGGTGTTATCACTCTCATGGGAATAATAATGCGCAACGAGATTCTAATCTTTGAACATGCTATCGACCTTATAAAGAAACATGTGGAGAAGCATGGCGACTGGACGGTTGACCGCAAGGCCTACAATGCCGCGGTGAAGCAGGCCGCCTACGATGCCGGCAAGCGTCGCATGGTGCCCATCTTCCTCACCACAGCGACCACAGGGGTGGGCGTGGTGCCCATGATTATCGCACAGTCGTCGTTCTGGATGCCAGTGGGCGTCACCATCTTTGCAGGCGGCATAGGCTCGCTGATTATGGTGGTCACCATGTTACCCGTGGTTTATTGGAAAGTGTCAACGAAGTAAAAGGTTAGAGGACAAAGGACTAAGGACAAAGGGCAAGGTGAAAAATATGAACTTATGTTCTTATGTCTAAAAATGAAAACAATGCGCTTTGCGCAGTTTAGGGTTTAGAGTTTAGAGGTCCCCGATCTCCGATCTTTAGGGATAGATTAAGAAATAAATTGATATTATTGATAATGAAGAAT
>CALAVD010000211.1 GCA_937892085.1 uncultured Prevotellaceae bacterium | reverse complement strand
TATCACCGACGAATGCGACCAGCGTTGCAAGCATTGCTACATCTTCTCGTCGCCCAACCGTCCCAAGATGGTGGAGATGACGTGGGAAAGGCTTGTGGCGGTGCTTGCAAACGTTGAACGGATGTGCGAGCGCATGAAGCGGTTGCCCTACCTGTACATTACAGGTGGCGACCCGATTCTTCAAAGCCATTTTTGGGATTTCCTGGAATTGGTGCACGCGCACGACATCCCGTTCACCATTATGGGCAACCCGTTCCACCTCACCGCCGAGGTGTGTCGTCGCTTGAAAGCACTCGGTTGCCGCAAATATCAGTTGAGCATCGACGGCATGCGCGAGACACACGATGGCTTCCGTAAATCCGGCTCCTTTGACCGCACGCTCGAAGCCATCGAGACCTTGCACCGAGCTAATTTGCATTGTGCCGTCATGACGACGGTCTCAGGAACGAATATCGACGAAATCCCTGACATCATAGACCTTGTTGTGGAGCGCAAAGTGGACATCTTCGCCTTTGGGCGTTATTGCCCCACGAGTACCGACAAGGCTTTGCCTGACAAGGGCTGGCACATCGCCCCCGAGGACTATCGTGCGTTGTTGGAGCGTTGCTGGGTGAAGTATGAAAAATACAAGGACAGCAATACCACTTTCAACCTCAAAGACCACTTGTGGACGCTATTTCTCTATGAGAAAGGGCTTTTCAATATTCCCGACGGGCTTGCCGACGATACAATCTATGGCGGTTGCAACTGCGCCAACTGCCACTTCACCATCACCGCCGAGGGGCGGTTGATGGCTTGCCGCCGCTTTGAGAGCTATGTGGGAACGGTCGATGAAGACCTGCACGAGGTTTTTCACGGCGGGCGCATGGAGCAATACCGCAAGCATGAGAGTTTCGAGAAATGCAAGAAGTGCGAATTGTTGCGCTTCTGCCGAGGATGCCCTGCTGTGGCGTTCGGCTACACCGGCAACTTCTATGCCCCCGACCCTCAGTGTTGGAAAACAATAGAATGACTATGAAGGTGATAGTGATAAACGGCTGTTGCAGTGCCGATCAACTGCAAGTGAGCGACATCCCCATTCCGCAAGTCAAACCCGGCTGGGTGCTTGTGAAGATTTATGCCGCTGGACTGAACCATAGCGAAGCGTTGTTGCGCACGCATGAAGCCGACAATGACTACATCAACACGCCCATCGTGCCCGGAATCGAGTGTGTGGGCGAGATTGCCGATGCAAGCGACAGCCACTTCACCGTGGGCGACCGCGTGATAGCCCTCATGGGCGGCATGGGGCGCTCATTCAACGGCAGCTATGCCGAGTACGCCCTGTTGCCGGCAAAGAACGTGTTCAAGGTGAATACCTCTCTTGATTGGATTTCACTTGCCGCCGTACCCGAAACTTATTTTACCGCATTCGGTTCGCTCACCGAGTGCTTGCTCCTGCAAAGCGGCGATGTGCTGCTGGTACGCGGGGCGACAAGTACCGTGGGGCAAGCCGCCATCCAACTGGGCAAGGCTATTGGTGCGACAGTGATTGCCGCCGCAAGGCGTGAGAGTTCGTTTGCCGAACTGACATCAATTGGTGCCGACCATTGCGTTATTGATGACGGACGCATCAGCGAACAGACGTTGCCTGTTCGTCCAAACAAGGTATTGGAACTGATTGGTCCGAAAACCCTGCGCGATTCATTGCTCGCGGTGTCGCACCCCGGCTATGTGTGCCAGACCGGACTATTAGGCAACGTGTTCACCGTGCCGCAATTTGATGCCATCAAGTACATCCCCAATGGAGTGTTCCTGACCGGCTTCTTCTCCAATTTCCCTACGCAAGCGGTGATTGACCGCTTGATGGAGGTTATAGAGATAGCCCATATTTCACCGCTCTATAAACGAGTGTTCACCCTCGACCAAATCGTCGAGGCCCACACGTTGCTTGAGAAAGGCGGTGCCGGCGGAAAAATCATCTTAAAAATGCGATAAGGCCATGTTCAAAAGTACACTCATAGACCCTGTTTTCCCGAATTGTCCCATCCGCAACGTGTTGTCGCGCATCAGCGACCGATGGACAATCCTCATCATGCTCACGCTCGAAAGTGATGAAAAACCGAAGCGATATACCGACCTGCTGACAAGCATCCCCGACATCTCGCAGAAGATGCTCACTGTGGCACTTCGCAACCTCGAAGCCGACGGTTTGGTGTCACGGCAAGCCTACGCTGAGATACCGCCACGCGTAGAATATAGTCTTACCGACCGCGCAAAAACACTGTTGCCACATATCAATAATCTGGTAAATTGGGCGACTGAGAACCTTGACGACATCCTCAACGACCGTCAATCCTTCGCTAAGAAAAATAGCCACCAATAACCGTCAAGAGGACAAAATCGCACTGGAGAAGTGGAACCAGGAACTGCTCGACTGGCTCAATGGCGACGGCGGGCAAGCCGTCACCAAATCAGTCGAGGCTCTGACAAACGGCATGAGCAGCATCTTCACGCAGTTGTCAAGCCTTGTGCAGTCCGAGATGGAGATTGAGACTGCCGCCATCGAGAAACGCTACGAGCGCGAGGTGAGCATGGCGGAGGATAACAAGTACAAGACGAAGCAACTGGAAAAACAGAAACAGAAAGAGGTGGCGAAAGTCAAGGACGAAGCCAACCGCAAACTGCTCGCCATGCCGGTGGCGCGCCCATTGATTGAGGGGCAGCCAATATTCAACTTGGTTGAAACGATTGCTCGCTTGAATGAAAGGCTCAACGAACCTTTCGTCACCGTGAACACCGTGACCGGCGATCTCGGCGTCAAGCAAGCGCAGGATGACAACGGGCGGCTGATTAAAAACAAAAGTCCCAAGAATAAGCGCAAGTATAGAAAAAAACACTACCTTTGTGGTGTAAAACGCTAATAAAACTCAAAGTTATGAACAAAAATCAAGAAAAATGTCTCCAACCTTCAGGTTGGAAGTCAAGCATTCTGTTAGTTCTCATCGGTTTACTGACCTTGATGACCTCTTGCTCTAAAGATGACAAAGACAGCAACGTACCGATGCTGAAAGGAAAAATCTCATCGTATAACGAATTTGGCGCTGCGATGTTGGATTTCACTGAAGCAGACATGACAAAGGCAGGATTCACACTCGGCGATGTCATCACCATCACCATCGATGACCACGAAATCACCATGCCTTACTACGACGGCTACTATACACGCAATGGCGAATACTTGTGCGTGGCCTATCCCACCTATCCCAGTATCTGTTTCACGGCCAACAACATCGGCCTGCCCGCAGAACTCACAGGACTGGAGGGTCATGAGGTTGTCGTCAGGATGAAGGAAAAAGGTGGCAAACTCGATGTGCAACAGGCTCTGAGCATGAAGTACTCCAACGAACGCAGTGAGTATCAGATGCCTGACGCAGAGTTTGCTAATGCACGCGCGGTGAGCGCAGGCAACATTACGAGTGGCATACTGCACCGCAGTTCATCGCCGTTCTGCAACGACATTAACCGTGCCTACTATGTATCGGAGTATATGGAACGTGAGCAGGTGAAGACTGTGCTTAACCTTGCCGACACGGAGGAGAAAATGCAGTCCTACGAGATGCCTCCTTACAGCCGAGCACTCTGGGAGAGTGGCAGTGTGATATTGTGCCCGCTGAAGGCCGATCCAACAGCCGACGACTACAACAACCGACTGATAGAGGCGCTGAAGGAACTCCCGTTGCATCCAGCCCCCTACATCGTGCATTGCATGGAGGGAAAAGATCGCACGGGATATGTGTGTGCTCTGCTTGAAGGACTGTGCGGTGCAACATACGATGAGATTGTGCACGACTATCTGATAACTTATGAGAATTATTATCTGATTGACCTTGACAAGCAACGCGATTTGTGCAATACATTGGTGTCGTTGAGGCTCAACACTTGCCTGATGTATTATGCCGGTGTCACTGACGAGGCACAACTGCCCAATGTTGACTATGCCGAAGCGTTTGCCAACTATCTGCTCTCTCACGGCATGACCCAAGAGCAACTTGACGCATTGGTTAACGCACTGACAGTGAGAAAGTCGAAAAGATAATTTTTTCTCAAAAATGCAACTTATAAGTTGCACATGTCAAAATATTATTACTTTGCCACTGATATGAGATTTTAACGAATAATAGAAGGCAAAGACCACCTTTGGGCTGTGCGTGATATGGCAAAGTCCAAGAACGAATTGGCATTGTTGTTCGACACATGGAACGACATGGAGTAACTGATGCAGTTCTTTGTTGATAACTTCCAGGACTTGAAGGAGATGTTTCATATTGAACGCATTGGTGATGCAATAGAGGATACGCTTGATGATGCCGAACAACTGGAGCGACTGATTCTCGATATCCCTTTTACCGACAATCTTGATGAATTGTTCAAGCCATTAGGAACAATGGATATGTCGGTGCGGGAGTTGACAAGAGAGAAAGCCCGCAATTGGGACAGAGTCGGCCATGCAAGTTGGTTGAGGGTGTATGCTATCCGTTTGGAAGAGAATGTGTTTGTGATTCCCGGTGGTGCCATCAAGTTGACACGTACGATGCAAGAGCGGCCTCACACCCAAGAACAACTTGACAAACTCAACCATTGCCGGCAGTATTTAATCAATAATGGCGTTTTTGATGCAGATAGTTTTATTGATTTAAGAAGGGAGGACATATAATGAAAACAAGAGCAGTACAATTTTTGGAAGCTCACCAGTCGGGCGAGCAATCCACTTTTGCCGCTGACGCGCAATGGAGACAGGAAAACGCGTCGTGGCTCAAACGGTCACGAAGCGTGGCACTTGCAATTATTGACTTTATGCAGGACAACCACCTTTCACGCAATGATATCGCTGAGCGGTTTGGAGTTAGTCCTCAATATGTCAGTCGAATTCTTTCCGGCAAGGTCAATTTCTCGTTCAAATCAATCGCAGAAATCGAGGAACGACTAGGCGTTGATTGCTTTCGGGCAGCAGCTTGTGTGTGATCTCATTTGCTCTTGATTTTCATTTTCATTGAAAACCACTGCCCCTTTCAATATATTGTTATTCAGCAACTTCCAATTTTCATTAAAAACCACAGCAGAAAAAGGCGACGTTAAATAAGACTAAATTCATGTGGTTGTTTGCAACTATCCTCAATGGTTTTCCGTCTCTATAGAAACAACATTTGAATGGCACAGTTAACCTAAATTCCGCAGCACTATAATTTAACAAACTTTATAACATCCTGAGCAACAAAATGTTGCCCAGGATTTTGTCAT
>CALAVD010000210.1 GCA_937892085.1 uncultured Prevotellaceae bacterium | reverse complement strand
ATCCTCACCTCTGAGAATGCCGCTCGCTGCTTTGATGCTTCAGCAGTAACACGAGAGACGAATTATTAACTCCATCACTCCAAGACTCCGTAGAGAGAGAAACATATTGAAAAATATTATAAAAATGTTGATGATAAAATGCGGTTATTGAAATTGTTTTCGTAATTTTGCAAGTTAAACCATAGTTTTTTGTTTTTAGGCATTATTTTTTAAAATGACGACAGGAAATTGGATACGTTTTGCTTGCATTTTGGGGCTATGGATCTTCTTGGTTTACATAGTTCTGACAAGTGTGCAACGTATCGATTTTATGGTGATTTTTGCTATTGTGGCAAGTGGTATCATCGTGTTTGTGCCGCTCTACAAGAAATATGTGAGAAATAAAAGATGAGATAAATGTCAACAAAAGAATATATACAAGAGCACTTCCCGTTGCTGGCGAAGATTGACAGCCCTGCCGACTTGAAAAAACTCGATGTGGAGCAGCTACCGGCAGTGTGCCAGGAATTGCGCAAGTTCATCGTGCATGAGCTGAGCGAGAACCCGGGTCACTTCGCCTCGAGCATGGGAGCTGTGGAGATTGCTGTGGCATTGCACTATGTGTTCAACACTCCCGACGACCGCTTGGTGTGGGATGTGGGGCATCAGGCCTACGCCCACAAGATTCTCACCGGTCGCCGCGACCGCTTTTCCACCAATCGCAAGAAAGACGGCTTGAGTGGCTTCCCCAATCCTAACGAGAGCGAGTATGACACGTTCCAGGCGGGTCATGCCAGCAACTCCATCTCGGCGGCGTTAGGCATGTCGATAGCCAGCGAGTTGCTGACTAACCCCGACCGTCGAGTTGTGGCTGTCATTGGCGACGCTTCGATTAGCGGCGGCTTGGCGTTTGAGGGCATCAACAATGCCTCCAACCACAAGAACAACCTGCTCATTGTGCTCAACGACAACGATATGTCTATTGACCGACCCGTTGGGGCACTTGGCGAGTACATGACTCGCCTCACGGCATCGAAGCGATATAACAACTTGCGCTACAAGACCTATCAGTTCATGCGCAAGCATCATGTTATTGGCGATAGTGGCAAGGGTGCTGTGATGCGCTTCAACAATGCCATGAAGTCGATGCTCACGGGTCATCAAAACATATTTGAAGGTCTCAACATCCGCTATTTTGGACCTTTCGACGGTCACGACGTGAAACGCCTTGTAAAGACCTTCAGCGACATCAAAGACATGACCGGTCCCAAGCTGGTGCATGTGCGCACCATCAAGGGCAAAGGCTTCGAGCCCGCCGAGAAAGACCCCACCACATGGCATGCGCCAGGCAAGTTTGTGGAGGATACCGGTGAGCGCATCAAGGGCTCGTCGAGCGGCAAGCCGCTGAAGTACCAGGACGTGTTTGGCAAGACCCTTGTGGAGATGGCTGGCGCCGATGACAAGATAGTGGCGATAACTGCCGCGATGCCTTCGGGCACGTCGGTGTCGATGATGCAGGGTGCCTATCCTTCTCGCACCTTCGACGTGGGTATCAGCGAAGGGCATGCCGTGACCTTTGCCGGAGGCTTGGCACGTGAGGGCATGAAGCCCTATGTGGCGATTTACAGTGCCTTTTTGCAGCGTGCCTACGACTCTATCATCAACGATGTGTCGATAGCCCGATTGCCCGTGACCTTCTGTCTCGACCGAGCAGGACTGGTGGGTGAGGATGGCGTGACGCATCATGGCCTCTTCGACCTCGCTTTCATGCGTGCCATCCCAGGCATGATAGTGAGTGCTCCCATGGACGAGCACAGCCTGCGTAACCTCATGTTCACCGCCAACGGCTATAACGACGGTCCGTTCTCCATTCGCTATCCACGCGGTGCGGGCAAGTTGGTGGACTGGCACAATGAGCCTGTGGCTTTGCCCATTGGCAAGGGCCGCAAGCTTCATGAGGGCAATGATGTGGCAATCCTGAGCATAGGCACTATAGGTGCCAATGCTGTGGAAGCTTGTGAGTCACTCCACGGGCAAGGTTTCGACGTGGCTCACTACGACATGATATTCCTCAAGCCACTTGATGATGATATCATGCATGAAGTTGCCAGCCGCTACCGCAAGATTATCACTATCGAGGATGGCACCGCCATAGGTGGCTTGGGTGGCGCTGTTGCCGAATGGCTTGCCGAGCATGGCATCAGTGTGCAACTTGTTCGCTTGGGCGTGCCCGACACATTTGTTGATCAGGGCACCGTGAAGCAGTTGCATGAGATGTGTGGCATCGATGCAGCGTCGATAGAGAAAGAAGTGAAAAACATGCTAAAAGATAATGTCTTATGAGAATTGTGATTGCCGGAGCCGGCGAAGTGGGCACCCATTTGGCGAAGATGCTCTCTTTTGAAGATCAAGATATTATTGTTGTTGACAAGGATGTGAAGAAACTTCACAACCTCGACAACTATAACCTAATGACCGTGGTGGGCAGCGCTGTGTCGTTTGATGTGCTCAAGAGCATTAAAGTGGGGGCTGCCGATATCTTCATCGCCGTCACACCTCAAGAGACCATCAACGTGATAGCCAGCTCCATGGCTAAGAGCCTGGGCTGCCGCAAGACAGTGGCTCGCATCGACAACTTTGAGTTCATGAAGCCCGCTTCAAAGAAGTTTTTCTCTTCCTACGGCATCGACGCTCTCATCTATCCTGAGTATCTTGCCGCTCTCGAGATGAAGACAGCAATAGAGCACACATGGGTGAGAAACTGGTTTGAGATGCTTAATGGGCAGTTGATTGTAGTGGGCGTGAAGATAAGGGATAACTCTCGCATTACAGGTCACAAACTCAAGGACTTGGGAAACATCTCAAGCTATATGCACGTCAATGCCATAAAGCGCAACAGGGAGATTATCATCCCTGGCGGAGATGATGAAATCATGGCAGACGATATTCTCTACATAGCTACCACTCCCAGCAATGTTGATTCAGTGATGGACGTGTGCGGCAAGGACAAGCACAAAGTGGAGCGTGTGCTCATCAATGGCGGCAACGAGATAGTAAAGCAGCTCGCTATGCTCATCTCTGGCAAGTACAAAGTGAAGATTATGGACAGCGACTATGAGCGCTGCCAGCAACTCGCCGACGAGTTGCCCGATTGCAATATCGTGCACTATGAGGCTGGCAACAACGATGTGCTTGAGGAAGAGGGCGTGGAGGACTATGACGTGTTTGCCGCAATGGGCGATAGCAGTGAGAGCAACATCCTTAACTGCATCGTTGCCAAGGAGCTGGGTATGAAAAAGACGATAGCTCAGGTCGAGAATATCGATTACTTTGACATGGCTGAGAATCTTGATGTAGGTACTATAATAAATAAGAAGGTCATAGCCGCAAGTCACATATATAGGATGTTGCTTCAGGGTGATGTGGATAATGTGAAGATGCTTACGGTGGCTGACGCTGATGTGGCGGAGTTTATCGTGAAGGAGAAGTCAAAGGTGACACAGTATCCTATTATGCAGCTCAGTCTGCCGAGAGGTGTGAACATAGGTGGTATGATACGTGACGGCAAGAGTATGCTGGTGTCTGGAACGACACAGTTGCAGGCTGGCGACAAGGTCGTGGTCTTCTGTATTGGTAATACTCTGAAGAAATTGGATAAGTGGTTCAGATGATATTTTCGTAGTTTATCCGGATACTGTCGTGCCGGTGTCTTGATGTGTTCTTTGAAGACCAGTGAAGTGCCTCGCGTGACTCTTGGCTATAATTGTGGTAAGTCATATTTTTATCGTAAAAGGAAATGATTAATTGGCGTCTCATATCTAAGATAACAGGAATGCTTCTTTTCATAGAAGCGGGTCTGATGGTCTTGTGTCAGATCGTGGCGTTCATCTATGATGAGGGGTTAAACTCTTTCGGACCGCCCATAGCCGCAGCTGTTGTGTTTGGCGTGTTATGCCTGATTTATGGATGTAAGGCAGGCTCAAACATGGGGCGTAAGGATGGTTATGTCGTGGTGTCAATAGTATGGGTCATCTTTACTATGATAGGTATG
Organism: uncultured Prevotellaceae bacterium; assembly: GCA_937892085.1. GTDB lineage: Bacteria > Bacteroidota > Bacteroidia > Bacteroidales > Muribaculaceae > Sodaliphilus. The sequence continues at coordinate 13 of CALAVD010000210.1, read as the reverse complement.
GTGCCGTTCTTGG
>CALAVD010000209.1 GCA_937892085.1 uncultured Prevotellaceae bacterium | reverse complement strand
CACTATGGTTCCCATGACCACCGATATTGCTACCCTCATCAACAGCATAAATAATCTTGAGATTGACATGAACTTCACCCTTGAGGACGGCACCGCCGTGGGCGATGGCATAGCAACTGCCATAAACCGCCTCAACAAGGGCAAAGCAAAATCTAAGAGCATCATCCTGCTCACCGACGGCAGCAACAACACCGGCGTGGTATATCCTGGTACCGCCGCACAAATCGCCCGCAAAGAAGGCATCAAAATCTACACAATAGGCATCGGCACTATGGGCTCAGCGCCGTTTCCCGTCTTCGACTTTACAGGGCACATAGTGGGCTACGAGAACATGAAAGTTGAAATTGACGAGAATTCCCTCAAGGAGATAGCAAAAATCACTGGTGGCAAATATTTCAGAGCTACCAACAAAGATGTGCTGAAAAACGTCTTTGCCGAAATCGACAAACTCGAGAAGTCGCGCATCGCAGTGGAGAGCCACAAGCACCTCGATGACGCCTATCAACCCTGGGCACTGGCATTGCTAATTATTCTCACCCTATGCGCAGTCATCAGATATACCGTACTCAGGACTATTCCATAATTTATTCACGACAAAAAACTACGACAATAATATATCATGTTCAGTTTCGCTAATCCCGAGTTTCTTTACCTGCTGTTTCTGCTGCCAGTGATTGTGGGGCTTTACCTTCTCGCAAGGATGGCACGCAAGCGCAATTTGGCACGATTTGGCAACGAAAAGCAGCTGCAAGAGCTCATGCCCGATGTGTCGCGCCGCAAACCTGTGGTGAGACTCGTCATCACACTGCTACTGCTCACAATGGTAATTGTGATGCTGGCAAGACCACGAGCTGGCTCGACCGAGAAAATTAAAGGGCAGGCACAGGGCATTGAGGTGGTTATAGCCATGGACGTGTCTAACTCGATGAACGCGAGCAGCACCTCCAATCAAAATGGCATTTCACGCCTGCAACGCTCTAAGATGGTGATGGAGAAACTTATCGACCGCCTGCGCAACGACAAGGTGGGGCTCGTGGTATTTGCCGGAAAAGCCTTGATGCAAATGCCCATGACCTTTGACGGCACAAGCGCCAAGATGTTTCTCAACAACATCAGCACCGACATGATACCGCTCCAGGGCACCAATATTGACGACGCCATCGACCTGTCGATGCGCATCTTTTCGCAAGACGAGAAAGTGTCGAGAACCATCATCCTCATCACCGATGCCGAGAATTTTGAAGGCGATGCCAAAGACGCCGCAAAACGCGCGCAGAAGAAAAACATTCAGGTCAACGTGATAGGCATTGGCGACGAGAGAGTTCCCATTCCCACAAGCGAAGGTGACGGATGGCTGCGCGACGACAATGGCGAGATTGCCATGACAAGCTTCAACGAAGAGCAAGCCAAAGAGATAGCAAACGCTGGTGGAGGTATCATGGTGAAAGGCGACGCCACCGATGCCGTGAACGTCCTTGACGAGGCGCTCAAGAAACTGGCTACCACCAATATGTCGCAATACACCTACAGCCGCGAAGATGAGCAGTTCCCTGTCTTTGCTTGGATAGCACTCACCCTCCTCATCGCCGGCGTGCTGCTGCTCAACCGCAAGAATCCGTGGCTTGCTAAGAAAAACTTTTTCCAACGAAAAGTAAAGAACTCCAATGAAGAATAACATCATCATATCATTGATTATCGTTGCCCTGACAAGCGCAGGATGCTTGCTTGCGGGATGTAGCAAAGACGATAAATACACGCCCCCGGTCATCAACAAGGAAGAGAGGCAACTCATCAAGGAAGGGAACAAACTCTTTGACGAGGGCAACTACCGCGAGGCCGAAATAATGTATAACAAGGCTACGCAAGTCAACCCCAATTCCCCATCGGCAAACTATAACCTGGCCCTGTCGCTGGTCAAGCAGTTGAAAACCACCGAAAACGACTCCATCAAGAACGACATGATGGCGCGCGCCTACAATCTATTTGAACTTGTGCCATCATTAACTAAAGACTCCACCATCATTGCCATGGCTTACCACAACATGGGAAACCTAAGATATGGAAGCGAGGACTTTAAAGCTGCGGTTGACAGCTACAAACTCTCTTTACGCCACAACCCTAACGACAACGACACCCGCTACAACCTGAGAATGGCACAACTCAAGTTGCAACAACAGCAACAACAAAACCAAGACCAGCAAAACAAGGATCAACAAGACCAAGATAATCAAAATCAAGATAACAAAGACCAGCAAAACCAAGACCAACAGAATCAAGACCAGCAAAAACAGGATAAAGAAAACCAAGATAAGCAGAATCAAGAAAAGCAAAACCAAAATCAAGACAAGGCTCAAGAAAAGCCTGCAGAGCCCAAGCAGCAGCCGGGCAAGCAGCAAGATGCCTACATTAAGATGAATGAGCAAAACATGCAACAAGTGCTCAAGGCCATGCAAGACAAAGAAGATGCTGTTCAAAAGAAAATCTACAATGCAGGCAGTGGTCAGGAACGCCGCGAGCGGCAGTCAAGCCGCAACAAGTGGTAAACTTGAATCAACTTACTAAGAAAGATTACAATGACTAAGATAAGACACATAATATCACTTGCAATACTTGTGGCAACGGCAGTGGCTCAAGCCGCCACTTTCAGGGTGCAGGCACCTACTAAGGTGGAAGTGGGAGGAAAATTCAAGGTAGAGTATGTGCTTGATGGTGCTGAGGGCACAAACCCCTCGTTTCCGCAACTCGAAGGCGCCAATCTGCTCTATGGACCATCGGTATCAACGAGCATGAGCATGACATCAATCAATGGCAAGACCACTACAAACTACTCGCAAGTGTTCACCATGCTCTATGAAGCGACGACACCTGGAAAGCACACCCTTGCCCCTGCCAGTATCGTTGCCGATGGCAAACGACTCAGCACTCGAGCAGCTACAATCGAAATAGTGCCAGCTAACGGCAATGACCACCCGTCGGCACAATACCCTAACCAGCAGCCTCAGCCCTATCAGCCCTCACAACCGAGCAATGAACCCGACTTTACCGACCCAATGAGGCAGAGTGCGGGCTCGAGCGTTGATGCCAACGACTTCTTCGTGAAAGTAACGATGTCGAAAGAAGTGGTATATGAACAAGAAGCTGTAGTGTGCCTTATCAAACTCTTCACACGCTATAATGTGTCGAAGTTCCACTGCACTCAGCAACCCACCTTCAACGGGTTCCTGATTGAGGATCTACCTGTTAATAACAATTCTCCACAGCTTGAGACCGTAAATGGCAAGCAATATTACACTGCTGTACTCAAGAAGTGCATCCTTTACCCGCAGCAATCGGGCAAGCTCACCATTACCTCAGGAAACTACGATGTGCAGCTCGTGCAGTTTGATGTCTATAGTACTCCCATGGGACAAATCTCCAATCCTGTGCCTATCGACATTCAAGTGAAAAGCAACTCGGCAAGTGTCAATATCAAGCCACTGCCAGAGCCAAAACCTGCCAACTTCAGCGGAGCCGTGGGCGAGTTCACCGTTACATCAAAGGTTGATCCAAGCAGTTTCAAGACCTACTCTCCTGCCACTTATAGCATCACCGTGAGTGGCACTGGCAATCTCAAGTATATCCAGAATCCTGTGGTGGCGATGCCCCGTGAGTTTGACGTGTATGACCCACAAAGCAAGGTGAACCTCAGTCCCGATGGCGACAACATGAGCGGAGAAGTCACTTTTGAATATCCGTTCATACCTCAGCACGTTGGCGACTTTCAGATTCCCGACACCTATTTCGTGTATTTCAACACCACCACCCAGCAGTTCGACAGCATCAAGGTCAATGGCACCAAGCTCAAAGTGGAGAAAGGCGAGGGCAAGCCTTCTGACCACTATAAACTGCGCAACATGGACATCAAGCCTATCAGCACCGATGAGATAACACTGAGCAAAAGTCAGAATTTCTTTATCACCAAGTGGTGGTACTGGGGGGCTTTTGTAATCACTGCCCTGCTCACTCTTGCCGGATTAGCAGTTTACCGCAAAGTTGAGAAGACT
>CALAVD010000208.1 GCA_937892085.1 uncultured Prevotellaceae bacterium | reverse complement strand
CTCCATCAAGAAGTCATTTCAAACCAGCGGCTTACAGACAGGATAAGGCACAAGTACTCCATCAAGAATGTCACTGGGCTGAACCTGCTGCCGCTCGTAGCGTTCGACGATCCCTTCGACATCATCGCCCACATGCTGGTGGGGTCGGAAGGGACGCTGGCCTTCCTGAGCCGGGTCACCATGAGGACTCTCCCGCTGGCACCGTTCAAAGCCAGCGCGATGATATATCTCGGATCCATCAAGGAGGCCGCCGAGGCGGTCGTGGCCATGAGACGGGAAGCCGGCGCTGTCATCAACGCCGCCGAGCTGCTCGAGGAGTTGAACTTGGAATACAACAAGTTGCGTCAGCAAAGCATCACTACCGAGCTGCTCGACATCTTAGGCGGTCAAGTTGAGAGATAGTTTTTTTAAAAAAAATATGTGCCGGCAAGCAAATCTTTTATGCCTGTTTGCTTGAGAGGTACCAGAATAATGAACTGAGGCATAAATTATCAGTGTGTTGTAACCAGCACATCACCGACAAAACATAATTATGAACATCAAGGAGTATTTCTCTTCAATATTTACGGGTGCTCATAGCCTTATCAAGGGTATGGAAGTGACGGGTAAAGAGCTCTTTACCAAAAAGGTCACCGAGCAGTATCCCGAGAATAGGGCAGAGCTTGAAATCCCCGAGAGATTTAGGGCCACGTTACAGTTCATCTATGACGAGGAGGGTTATCACAAGTGCATCGCGTGCAAGACGTGTGAGCGTAATTGCCCTAACGGCACTATTCAGATTACCACCCGCATGGTTGACCTGCCCAATGGCAAGAAGAAGATGAAGCTCGACAAGTATATGTATGACTTGGGAAGTTGCACCTTCTGCGGACTCTGTGTAAACACTTGTCCCACCGATGCCATCGAGTTCTCTAACGACTTTGAGCAGGCGGTGTTCCGCCGCGAGGCACTTCTCAAGCAGCTCAACTATCTGCCTGAGAAAGAGAAACCGGCTCCTGAACCAGCTGCCAAGCCAGCATCTCCAAAACCCGAGGCAAAGCCCGAGGTTGCGGAGCCTGCCAAGCCCAGTGCCGCCGATGTTCAGTCACCTAACGCAGATAAAAAAGAAGAATAATATGGATTCAATTGGAAATGTAATCATGTATTTCGTGTTCGCACTGGCGATCATCGTCTTCTCGGTGCTCACAGTGACGACGAAGAAAATTTTGCGCTCAGCAACCTATCTGTTGTTTGTGCTCTTGGCAACAGCCGGCATTTACTTCCAGATGGATTATGAGTTCTTGGGTGCTACACAAATTGCCGTTTATGCCGGTGGTATAGTCGTCTTGTTTGTGTTTGCTATAATGCTCACTCACAAGCCTGGTGAGGACTCCGAAGCGCTCACTTCACATCGCAGGGCACTTGGGCTCACGGCATGTGGGTTAGGAGTGCTCGTGTGCGGCGCTGCACTCTTCAGCTTTGTCAAGATCAAGGAAGCTGTGGAGCTTGCTGCTGCCGATAGTTTTACTGTTGACAAGTTGGGAACTGAATTGCTCAGCAACAAAGGCTATCTGTTGCCTTTCGAGGCACTGAGCGTGCTGTTGCTGGCATGCATCATTGGTGCTATAGTTATTGCCCGTAAACGTTAAAAAAGAAAGGAGAGAATAAAATGAAACTGTCATTATTAATGTATCTCATTCCGAGCCTCATCATGTTTGGATGTGGTGTTTACGGGTTCATCACCCGCAAGAATATGATTGCGATGTTGATTTCGCTGGAGTTGATGCTCAATGCTGTTGACATCAATTTTGCGGTATTCAACCGTTACTTGTTCCCTGCCGGTCACGAAGGCATGTTCTTCAGCCTGTTTGCTATAGCCATTGCCGCTGCCGAGACTGCTGTGGCGATTGCTATCATCATCAACGTGTATCGTGTGGCGAAGAAGGTTGATATTAACCAAATTACTAAAATGAAATTTTAAACAGTTATGCAACTACTAAATAGTACAATATACGTTCTTGCCATACCTCTGTTCATGTTCCTGTTTCTGGGGCTTGTGGGTACAAAGATGCCTCGCAAGATTACTGGAGTGATAGGCGTGTTAGGAATGGCTGTGACCACAGTGTTGGCCTATGCCATAGCGTTTACTTATTTCTTTGGTGAAGGACCACAAAAGGTTGATGGTGTATATCAGCAGTTGGTGCCTACCGACTGGACCTGGCTCTCGTTCTACGCCGATAAGCTCGTGGTGAAGCTTGGTGTACTGCTCGACCCCATCTCGGCAATGATGCTCATTGTCATCTGCACGGTGTCGTTCATGGTGCACCTCTACAGCTTGGGCTACATGAGCGACCACGATGGCAACCCCGAGAAAGGCTTCCAGCGCTACTATGCCGACTTGGCATTGTTCACCTTCTCAATGCTTGGGCTGGTGGTTTCTACCAACATCTTCCAGATGTTCATTTTCTTTGAGATGGTGGGTGTTTCGTCCTACCTGCTCATTGGTTTCTATTACGGTCTTCAACCTGCCAATCATGCGTCGAAGAAGGCGTTTATCGTCACTCGTCTTGCCGACTTGTTCTTCCTGATTGGTATTTTGATACTCTCTTATTACACCAAGACCTTCGACTTCATTGATATCATGGGCAAGAATGGCGGTGAGGTAATAAACGCGTTCACCAGTGCTCAGGGGCTCACCTTCATGGGTTGCTCGGTTACTGGTTGGGCGTTGACCTTCATCTTCATTGGCGGTGCCGGTAAGAGTGCTATGTATCCGTTGCACATCTGGCTCCCCGACGCGATGGAGGGTCCTACTCCTGTCTCGGCGCTTATCCATGCCGCCACAATGGTTGTGGCTGGTGTGTTCCTGGTAGCCCGCATGTTCCCGCTTTATGTGCTGGAGCAGGGTGCTATGGACATCATCTGCGTGGTGGGCGCTTTCACGGCGTTCTATGCTGCGGCGATAGCCTGCACCCAGAGCGACATCAAGCGTGCGTTGGCATTTTCCACAATCTCTCAGATTGCCTTCATGATGACTTCACTGGCCGTGAGCTCGGCCGATGGCGCTCTCATAGGTGGTCATGAGGCAGGACTTGGCTACATGGCATCGATGTTCCACCTGTTCACTCACGCTATGTTCAAGGCGTTGCTCTTCTTGTGCGCCGGTGCTATTATCCATGCTGTTCACAGTAATGAGAACAGCAAGATGCACGGCCTGCACAAGTACATGCCCATCACCAGTATCGCCTTCCTCATTGGTTGCTTGGCGATTGCGGGTATTCCTCCCTTTGCCGGCTTCTTTAGCAAGGACGAGATTCTCGTGGCTTGCTACGAGAAGGGCTTAGGTTGGGGCTTGTGGATGAGCATGGTTGCCGGAATGACAGCGTTCTATATGTTCCGCATCTATTACCTCATCTTCTTCTGGAAGAAACATGAGGTTCATGGCGAGCACGCTCCAAAAGACCAACCTTGGACAATGACCGTGCCACTGATTGTGCTGGCGCTCATCTCGTGTGTGGCAGGATTCGTGCCATTTGGCAAACTCGTCACTTGGAACGGTGCGGCCCTCGAGACTCACATGAACTGGCAAATCGCCGGTGTGAGCGTGGGTATCGCTCTCGTGGGTATAGGTCTCGCTACAGTAATGTACTGGAAAGAGAATCCTCTTCCCGACAAGTTGGCGACGATGTTCAAGGGTCTGTGGACTGCAAGCTACAAGCGCTTCTACATGGACGAGCTTTATCAGTTCATTACTCACAAGGTTATCTTCCAGTGTATCAGTAAGCCCATTGCTTGGTTCGACCGAATTATCATCGACGGTTTCTTCAACCTTCTTGGTAATGTGACTAACAGCGCCTCCTACGGTATCCGCAAGATGCAGTCGGGTAGTGTGCAAGGCTATGTGTCCTATTATATCATAGGCGCAGTGCTCTTGGCGGCTATCACTGGTGCAGTAATACTTTGCATTTAATCAACGGTTCTAAATAACAGTAAAGATTATGGAAATATTCTCTAATATACTTATTTATTTCGTGATAATCCCCGTGCTCACTCTTGCCGGCTTGGCGCTGACGAGAAATAAGGGCATCGATGCGATTAGGGCCGTTGCCGTGACCGGCGCCACTGCTCTCGTGGCAATGGCTATATATCTGGTGTATATGTTCCTTAGGGCACGTTCCTTGGGCAACACCTCCGACATGATTTTGCAAACCAGTGTTACCTGGTATGAGCCCCTGAATATCAAGCTCGCCCTTGGCGTGGACGGTGTGTCGGTGGTGATGATACTGCTGTCGGCGTTCATCGTCTTTGCCGGAGTGTTTGCGTCATGGAAGATGGATCCACTGCCCAAGCAGTTCTTCTTGTGGTTCTTCCTCCTTTCGACAGGTGTGTTTGGCTTCTTCATCAGCGTGGACCTTTTCACCATGTTCATGTTCTATGAGGTGGCACTCATCCCAATGTACTTGCTCATTGGTGTGTGGGGTAGTGGTAACAAAACCTATAGCGCCATGAAGCTTACTCTCATGCTGATGGGAGGCTCGGCATTCTTGATGCTCGGCATCATTGGAATTTACTTCCACTCGGCTCCCGAGGGTCAGCCACTCACCATGAACTTGCTCGAGATTGCCCAGAATGATGCCATTCCTCACAACTGGCAGATGTATCTGTTCCCGCTCACATTTGTGGGATTTGGTGTGCTGGGAGCTATGTTCCCGTTCCACACATGGTCGCCCGATGGTCATGCCAGCGCTCCCACTGCGGTGTCGATGCTCCATGCTGGCGTGCTCATGAAGCTTGGTGGATATGGCTGCTTCCGCATTGCCATCTTCCTCATGCCTTTTGCAGCTCAGCAGTTGGGATGGATTTTCTTGACATTGACAGGTATCAGCATTGTGTATGGCGCCTTCAGCGCATGTGTACAGACCGACCTCAAGTATATCAACGCTTACTCGTCGGTTAGCCACTGCGGTATGGTGCTCTTCGCAATCCTGATGTTTAACCACACCGCAATGACAGGTGCAGTACTCCAGATGCTCTCTCACGGCTTGATGACAGCCTTGTTCTTCGCCCTCATCGGTATGATTTACGGTCGCACACACACACGCGACATCCGCGAGATGGGTGGCTTGATGCACATCATGCCATATTTGGGCGTGGGATATGTGATTGCCGGTTTTGCTTCGTTGGGTCTGCCAGGCTTGAGCGGCTTCGTTGCCGAGATGACGATATTCGTTGGCTCGTTTGAACACACCGATATGTTCCACCGCGTGCTTACCATCGCCGCCACCACATCGATTGTTATCACTGCGGTTTATATCCTGCGTGTTGTGGGCAAGCTGCTCTATGGCGCTGTTCAGAACGAGCATCACCGCACTCTCACCGACGCCGAGCCCACCGAGCGCATAGCCACCGCCACTCTCATCATTTGCGTGGCAATCATCGGCTGTTTCCCCAATTTCTTCATCAACATCATCCGCGACAGCTTTGATCCTGTGGTGAAGGCTTTGACAAGTGTTATGTAATTACAGTGTAGAATTAAAAAAGATAAGATATAATTATGAATTTGGATTATTCTCAGTTTTTAATGATGCCTCAAGAGTTAGGACTGCTTGCAGTGTTCTTGCTCGTATTCTTATATGACACTTTCATGCCAAAATCTACGCAGAAGGGGTTGCCACTCTTTGCAACCATCGTCTTTGGCATCTTCATGATATTAGGGTTCTTCCCTGTTAATGAGGGGTTGATTTTCGGCGATATGTTCCAAGCCGACAAAGCCACATGGGCAATAAAGAATATCCTCAACATAGGCACGTTCATTGTGCTATTGCAGGCAGTGAAGTGGGCCAACAGTGACTTCGTGGCGATACGCCGCGGCGAGTTCTACGAGTTGATTCTGCTCACCCTCTTCGGCATGTACCTGATGATTTCGGCACGCCACTTCTTGGTATTCGTGATTGGTTTGGAGACGGCATCTCTGCCATTGGCAACTCTCGTGGCATTTGAGAAGAAGCATTACGAGAGCCATGAGGCAGCAGCAAAATATGTGCTCACAGCAGTGTTCTCGTCGGCTATCATGCTCATGGGACTTTCCTTCGTCTATGCCCTCTCGGGTGGAAACCTTTATTTCAATCAGCTGGCGACCTATCTCTTGGGTGATACTTCGATGCTGCTAATCCTTGCTTTAGCGTTCTTGATTGCCGGTATCGGTTTCAAGCTCTCGCTCGTCCCGTTCCACTTGTGGACAGCCGACGTTTATCAGGGTGCCCCCACTATGGTTACCAGCTACCTCTCGGTAATAAGTAAAGGCTCGGCGGCTTTCGCATTCTTCATCATCTTAGTGCAGGTGTTTGGCGCTGCCTATGCCGATGTGTGGCAGTGGATGCTCTATGCTGTAATTGTCATTACCATCACAGTGGGTAACCTCTTTGCCATCCGTCAGCGCAACCTCAAGCGTTTCTTGGCGTTCTCGTCAATCTCACAGGCTGGCTACATCATGCTCGGCGTGATAGCTGCCAACGCCGTGGGCATGGCGTCGATGATGTACTACATTTTGGTTTACATCTTCAGCAATCTTGCTGCTTTCGGCGTGATTGCCGTGATAGAGCGTCAAACTGGCAAGGTGACGACCGACGACTATAACGGCCTCTTCAAGACCAATCCCTGGCTCGCCTTCGTGATGATGCTGGCTATGTTCTCGCTCGGCGGTATCCCGCCGTTTGCGGGCTTCTTCAGCAAGTTCTTCATCTTTGTGGGCGCAGCGAAGACTGGCAGTGTGGCAATCTACGTGCTCGTCCTCATAGCATTAATTAACACCATTATCTCGCTCTACTATTACTTGCTGGTGGTAAAGGCTATGTTCATCCGTCAGGACGAATGTGCTATACCCGCCCTCAAGTCGCACTGGACCGAGAAGGCTGGTTTGATAATTTGCACCCTCGGCATTATCTTGATTGGTCTCATCAGTTGCATCTACACTGGCTTGAGCAACATCACAGCATCGCTCAGCGATGTCTTCGCGATGATATAAGCAAGGTTCTAACAAACCGCTATAAACCATGAAGAGGGGAGACCTGTTGAGGTTTCTCCTCTTCTTTTAGTGCGAGTTATGCAGGTGACCACACAGCAAGAGATTAAACATGAAGACAAACAGACGTGTGTTCAGTATGTCAGTCTGTCAGTCTGTCAAAAAACGTGAG
>CALAVD010000207.1 GCA_937892085.1 uncultured Prevotellaceae bacterium | reverse complement strand
CCAAGCTCGCCGGCCTGCAACGCAACGCCAAGATAATAGGTGATAAGTATTAAGCCATAAGTTTTAAGTGTTAAGTAGCCATTTACTGCACAAATAGCGAAACAAAGAAACCATAATTTTACACAACATTTTGAGATTTTCGGCATTTTAAGGGTAAAATATTGTGAGATTTTCGGCAAAACAAGGCAAAAATGTATAATATTTTGAGATTTTCGGCATTTTTGCAGCAAAACATTTTGAGATTTTCGGCAAAACAATTACTTTTGCAATTCGGAACATAAAAAAAGCATTTCATGAATAAAATTTTTCGCCGAAAGCTATATGATAAAATGCTCCAATGGAAGAAGGAGCGCAATGGAAGTACCGCATTACTCATTCAAGGTGCTCGACGAGTTGGAAAATCAACTATTGCCGAGCAGTTTGCAAAAAATGAGTATGAGTCACATCTTATTATTGACTTCGCCGAAGCTTCTCCAGAAGTCAAAAACTTATTTAAAGATATCTCAAATCTTGACAGCTTGCTACTTGAATTGCAATTCCGTTATAAAACAAGTCTAAAACCACATAAATCGGTAGTCATTTTCGACGAAGTGCAAGAGTGCCCGCTTGCTCGTCAAGCAATCAGGAAGCTTGTGAAGGACAAAAGATTTGACTACATCGAAACCGGGTCTCTCATATCTATTAAGAAAAACGTCAAAGACATCAGGATTCCCAGCGAAGAGACGAGACTCACATTATTCCCTCTTGACTATGAGGAATTCAAATGGGCGTTGGGCGATGATGCAACAATCCCTTTGTTGCAAAATGTTTTCAACCAAAAACAATCGTTAGGCGATAGTTTAGCACGTAAGCTTCTTAGAGATTTTAGACTTTACATGCTTGTTGGCGGTATGCCACAAGCAGTAGATTCATATCTCAACACCAGCGACCTTAGCATTGTAGATAAAGTCAAGAGAGAGATAATAGAACTCTATGCCGACGATTTTCGTAAAATAGACCCTACCGGCAAAGCAACAAGGATGTTTTATGCCATTCCTGCACAGCTCAATAGCAATGCCACAAGGTATAAAATTTCATCGGTACTAAAGCAGGGAAAACTCGACCGGGTAGAAGAACTCCTACAGGACATGGAAGATTCTCAGGTCGTGCTAATGTCAAAACACGTCAATGACCCTAATGCCGGAATGTCGCTTCATGAAGATAGTAATCAATATAAAATGTTTCTTGCCGATACCGGGCTGTTCATAACTCTTGCTTTTAAAGACAAAGAAGTGACAGATAATGTTATTTATCAAAAACTATTGAATGACAAACTCTCGGCCGACCTTGGGTACGTTTATGAAAACGTTGTAGCCCAAATGCTTAAAGCCGCCGGTTATAATTTATTTTATCACACATGGCCCACCGAGAGTGGCAAGCATAATTATGAGATAGATTTCCTTATCTCACATGACAACAAGATTTGCCCTATTGAGGTGAAATCCTCGGGCTACAAGGCACACGCATCACTCGACGCTTTTCAAAAAAAGTTCTCTAACAGGATACTTAACAGATATTTAATTTACACTAAAGATTTGCGCAAAGATACCGATATAACATTACTCCCTGTTTTCATGACAATGTTTTTATAGAACCAACACATCAATCTTATTTTTATGAAACGATTTATAACATTTATAGCACTTACAATCGCCATTCAACTGGTGGCACTGGCGCAGCCGGGAAAGATGGCGGCCATGACCAATAAAGTGAGCAATGGCTACGACTTCTGGCTCTATGCCCCCCAGGCCTATTTCGACCGACCAGCCGAGAAATTCCCGGTAGTGATATACCTGCATGGCGCCAAGCTGTGCGGCAGGGGGATGCGCTCGTTCCACAAATACCTCACCCTCGACGCCATCGCCAAAGGTCGCAATATCGAGACGATGGTGATTGCCCCGCAAAACCCCGGCGGTGGATGGAAGCCAGAGCGACTCAATAACGTGCTGGAATGGGTGACGAAGAACTACAACGTTGATACCACACGCATCTATGTGGTGGGCATGAGCCTCGGCGGTTATGGCGCGATGGACTTTGTGGGCACCTACCCTCACAAGATTGCGGCAGCGATGGCACTGTGCGGCGGATGCACCTTGAGCAACGTGCAGGGCTTAGGAACACTGCCGTTCTGGATTATTCACGGCACTGCCGACAGGGCAGTCACCGTGGCGCAGTCTAAAAAAGTGGTCAACGCGCTGAAAGAGCAAGGCAACGACAAACTGCTACGATATGACTGGCTACCAGGAGCCAACCATGGCGCACCGGCACGCATCTTCTACCTGGAACAGACCTACCAATGGCTTTTCTCACACTCCTTGAGCGACAATCCTCGGCAGGTGAACCGCGACATCGTCATCAATCTCAACGTGATGTCGAGCGCCTACAAGGGGCTCAACTCCAAAGGCAGCATTCCAAAAGTCCATTCACTGAAAAATCCCGCACCCGGCGAAGTGCCCCAAAACAACGAGGAAGCCAACGAAAACAAAGCGCAGGAATAGTAGCCTGCTCGTCAGCTAAAAACAATTGCCTCGTCAGCTCGTCAAGCTCGTCAGCTAAATGTTAAAATCGCCTCTTTTTATTGCTCTTCTAATTTAATTTACTAATTTTGCATTACTCAAAATGGTTATGAGGACAATTAATAGTGGAAAACTTGAAAATTTCTATTGAAAAAACAATAATTCAGAAGATGCCGCAGGTGGTTTTTCCTGGCGACATTCACATCATCGACTCAATATTTCACGTTAAAGAGGCAGTAAGGGTGCTAAGGAACCACGACATTGTGGGCTTCGACACCGAGACCAAGCCCTCGTTCCGTAAAGGCGTGGTGCACAAGACGGCGCTGATTCAAATATCCACACTCGACGAGTGCTTCCTGTTCCGCACCTGTAAAATAGGCATTCCACAAGACTTGGCGCAATATCTCACCGACCCCGACTTTAAGAAGGTGGGGCTCTCGCTTCACGACGACTTCAAGATAATGAGCAAGTTTGAGAACTGTCATGAACCACATGGCTTTATCGACTTACAAGATGTTGTGGGGCAATTCTGCATCACCGATATCAGCTTGCAGAAAATTTACGCCATCCTCTTTGGTGAAAAAATCGCTAAAGGTCAGCAGCTCACCAACTGGGAAGCACCAGAACTCACGCCAGCGCAGCAAAGCTACGGCGCCATCGACGCCTGGGCTTGCCTCAAAATATATAACTACCTGAAAGACGGGCTTTTCAACCCTAATCTATCACCTTATAAAATTGAAGAAGACAATGAGCAACAGCAAAATTAAACGGTCAGTTGTATTTCCACTTATCATGCTCGCCTACCTCGGCGTGATGGCATGGGTAGGACGCGACCGCCTTGTCCGAGGAGAATATCTCTACTACTTTGGCATCATAGGAGTAGGACTCGTCATCATTCTGCTACTCTACCTCTCCCTGCGCAAGAAAGAACAGCTCCAGCAACGCCGCGAGCAAGAACAATACGGCACCTATGCCGACGAGGAGGAAAAAGAAGAAGAAAAAGAGAACTAAAAAGAAACGCTCCTGCGCATTAAAGAAGGCGCAGCCCAATTCTGCATTCTGCATTGTGCATTATGAATTGTGCATTATGAATTGTGCATTATGAATTGTGCATTA
>CALAVD010000206.1 GCA_937892085.1 uncultured Prevotellaceae bacterium | reverse complement strand
CGCAATTATGGCATAATGTCATTATTGCAACTATGCCCATGAAAGCAAGCAGCCTATACATTAACAGCGAGTCTTGATGTTGAACATAATAGGCCTCACAACCAATGAAAGTGAGCAATATAACTATTGTTGGTACTACACCCACTTTCAATAAGGCGGGAGCATAATCGGCAATCACCACTCCTGTCATGAAATAAACCATCATCTCTTGGACTTGCCGAAGACAAAAGACATCAATGCCACATGACGGTAGAAAAGAGACTATGAAACTCAATACAAATAACACTATTCGTGATGCCTTTGTTTTGAAAAAAAACACCATCACAAACATCACAAACAGAGCTATTATGAACCACAAGAAGTAGCCAGCCTCTGGAAGGCAAAACATTCTCAGGTAGGACCATGCGGTCACAGGATGGTCAACCCTCACTCCGCCTTGCGACAACAGCTTGATGGTAATGATAATTGCCGAAGTGACAATATAAGGCACAACAAGTCGCTTTACCTTCTTGGTGACAAAAGTGAGGAATGTGTCTTCTTTCTGTGTTATTATATATAGATAGCCGCTTATGAAAAGAAACACCGGCATGTGAAATGTGTAAATCACTTTCAGCATATTGGTGTAATGTAAAGGAGCATCGATAGGGTCGTAATGTCCAATGACAACAAGAATGATGCAAACCATCCTTGCAATATCGAGTGCAGCAATACGTTGGTGAGGTAATCTAATCTGACTTGAGTCCATAGATTTCTTCTATTTTCTTTAAGTGTTCTTGCTCTGAGAAGCGTGAGGATGCTGTTCTCTTGATGCTGCCATGGTTCCACTCGGCACTGAATGCTGTGGAAATTGCTTGTGACAAACCATCTTTGTCGCCCGAAACGAACGATATGCCATTGCCCTCGTCGAGCAGCTCAGGGATGCCTCCAATACGCGCACCAATCACTGGCGTGCCAGCGCTGAGCGACTCAATAACCCCAAGTGGATTATTGTCATAACATTCACTCGGCATTACCGAGAAACGAGCCTTAAGATCGG
>CALAVD010000205.1 GCA_937892085.1 uncultured Prevotellaceae bacterium | reverse complement strand
TCACAGCTTGGTCCTAGAAGAAAGCAATGATGGTGCGCCGTAGGCGAACTTCAACGCAATCAGAATTTTAGACTTTTCGCTTGGCGAGCAATCGGGTGAAGTTCGTCTTCGACGCACTTTTCAGATTGATAGTCTTTGGACCAAGCTGCGAACCCCTATGGGGTTCTTGCATGGTCTTGCGATTGAAGTCGGGTCTTCGACCCACCCGGCATCTTCGATGCTCAATGTCTCAACCCTAACACAGGTTTTTGCAGGTGTCCCAAAATTTCACTATCTTTGCAGACAGAATAATGATGATTTATTGTGATACAGGAATTAACACATAGATTGAAGGGAATACTCAATGAGTATAATGCTTTGGGTATTGCCGAACAGATAGATTATCATAGATTCTATCTCTACTCTATTATTACCCATTCTACAGCCATTGAGGGAAGTACTGTAACCGAAATAGAAAATCAATTGTTGTTTGATGAAGGTATTTCGGCAAAAGGTCGCAGTATCCAAGAACAGATGATGAATTTGGATTTAAAAATGGCATACGAGCAATCTATGATTTTAGCTCACCAACATGCTGAATTCTCTGTCGAAATGCTCAAAAGCCTGTCAGCTATCGTCATGAAAAATACTGGCAACATCTACAACACTGCTCAAGGCTCGTTTGATGCATCAAAGGGAGACCTGCGCTTGGTGGGCGTGACTGCTGGTGTTGGTGGGCGTTCCTATATGAATTACATGAAAGTGCCATCAAAGCTTGAAGAGTTTTGCAACAACGTAAACACTCGGCGTCATCAACTTATTGACAGCGACGATATTATCGCCAAATATCTATTGAGTTTCGAGACCCATTATCAATTGGTCACAATTCATCCCTGGGTTGATGGCAATGGAAGGATGCCCCGCCTGATAATGAACCATTTGCAATATGAGTTTGGATTACTACCAGTAAAGATTCTTAAAGAAGATAAAGCGGAATACATACAGGCGCTTGTTGACTCTCAAGAACAAGAATCATTCGAGCCATTCAATACGTTTATGTTGAATGAGCACGCAAATAATTTAAGGAAAGAAATCGAAGAATATGAGAAATCACAGGCAAGTGACCCGATAAATACTGTTTCTGACCCGATAAAAGTTTCCTCTGACCCGATAAAAATGCAATTGATAGAAGCCATTAAGCAAGATAATAGTCTCAACTATGCTGAATATGGAAGATTGCTGGGCGTGTCGGAGTCAACAATAAAGCGTCGCCTAAACGAACTGAAACAGACTGGACTAATAACCAGAATTGGAAGTAATAAAACCGGGCATTGGGAGATAAAACAATAGGAATGAAGTTTGTAGCCCTGCTTCGTGCGGTTTTATTGCTGCTGGGTTGTGCTGTTAGCAAAAAAATCATTAACTTTGCACGCGCATTGACAAGGCAGCCTTGTCATTAGCTCTACTATTCTACTACTACACTATTCTACTACTCTACTACTCTACTATTCTACTACTCTACTACTCTACTATTCAACTAAAAAACAAATATGAAACCATTGATATTTGTAAGTAACGATGACGGATATAACTATCCAGGTCTAAAGGCTCTGATAGAGGTGGCGCGGGAATTTGGTGATGTGATAGTTGCTGCACCGCTCAACCATCAGAGTGGCAAAGCGTCATCTATCACGCTGACAGAGCCTTTGCGTGTTTTCAAGAAGAAAGATGAACCTGGTCTAACAGTCTATGCCGTGAATGGCACACCCACCGACTGCGCCAAGCTTGGTCTTGGGGTGCTTGTGGGCGACAGGAAAGTTGACTTGGTGCTATCGGGTGTGAACCACGGCTTCAATCATGGCAACAGTGTGCTCTATAGTGGCACATTAGGCGTGGTGATGGAGTCGGCTATGGCTGGATTGCCCAGTGTGGCGTTCAGCTATGGCGACTATGCCCACGATGCCGAATTCTCGTCGTGCCTGCCCATCATGCGCAATATCATTGGCAAGGTGCTGGAAAACGGGCTGCCTAAGTTTGTGTGCCTGAGCGTCAACATCCCCGTTGTGGAAGGAGGTGTCAAGGGCATGAAAATGGCTATCTCGGCACCTGGTCGCTGGACCAACACGTGGGAACATCGTGTGGATCCTCGCGGTATAGATTACTACTGGATGCTCGGCGACTATGAGGAGGAAAACTACGAAGATGACCGCACCGACTTTTACTGGCTCCGCAAGGGTTATGCAACCGTGACTCCCCTCCACATCGACCAGACCGACTTCGACACCATGCCCGCTATGCAAAAGATGCTGGGGATTTAGTTGGCGTCTGTTTTAAAAAAAAACAGAGCGGGTCTCCCGACTCGCTCTGGATAATCTGTCTTAATAAACCAAACTTATCACATTAGTAATATATAGAATATTTTTTTATTTTTCTTATCAGGCATAGGTTTATGCTCCTCGTTACAACCTGCTGTTTTTCAAAGTCCTTATGATTTTATGATAGGCCTTTCTGCAAAATCTTCCCGCAGTGATATCAACGTAGTGATAACATTTAGAAATCGCAGTAACTTTTGGCATTATCAAGTGTCCATAATCAGAAATATGCTGCCTTAAATAAAGTGGATAAGTATCGTCAATCTCGCATCTTTCAAAGTGAGCATTTCTGCCAAATATATCATGTCCAAGGACAAGATGATCCATAGTTTCCCTTAAAACTTCCCTGTCATTGTATTCCTGATGAGCTGCGGCCTTTACTTTCACGCCGATCCTCTTTGTAGGGTCTTTCTCCCTAAAGCCCCCCATATATCCAAAATGCCATCCACCATCTGCTACTCGTACAGATCTTTTGTCACAGACAGAAACCAGGTCCCTAAGCCTTACAATTCCTTCTCCAGGAATATTTTTTATGGAAGTTACCTTGGTTCCAAGCCACTTTCTGTCTGCCTGAGGGATGTCAGGAAATTCCCCGGTTATGGACATAAGTGTTCCTGACTTTTCCTCGTTGTTCATATAGACGTAGAAATTACGCTGAGCCAAATGATAAACTTTAGTATTATCAAAGTTATCCACAATCTTTTTTAAAACTTCTGGATTGGGGATTTCATCTGCATCTCCAAAAATTGCGAGATTTACCCCGATGCGGACAAGTTCTCGCTGCTGATGTCGCTCGGGCACCGCCCCGGCGCGCTGTCGGACATTCTGGTCAAGTTCGCCGCCGTTGGGATCAACCTGACCAAGCTGGAATCCCGCCCGGTGCCGGGGTCGGACTT
>CALAVD010000204.1 GCA_937892085.1 uncultured Prevotellaceae bacterium | reverse complement strand
CTACGAAAGGTGCGATAAGACCGCCAATGTTGATGAATACATAGAAAATCTGGAAGCCACTGTCGCGCTTGCCTTGCACCGCCTTCAGAGCCTCGGGGCCTTTCTTGGCAGCTTCGGCCTCTACATTGTCATACATCTGGCCCACAATAGCCTGGAGGTTGCCCTTGAACAGACCGTTACCAAAAGCGATGAGCAGCAGTGCGATGCAGGTGAAAGGCAGCAGCCAGCTCATGTTGCCCGCAGTCGCCATAATGGGAATTGAGAGCAGAGCATATCCTAATGCCATGATAATAAGACCCCAGCGAATGGTGCCTTTGTAGTTTTGAGTGCGGTCGGCGATGATACCTCCCACGAGGCTTAACACATAGATTAAGCAGTAGAACACAGAATAGATGACACCGCTGGTCTCATCTGAAAGGCCGAATTTTGAGCATAGGAACAGCAACAGCACTGCATTCATGATGTAGTAGCCAAAGCGTTCACCCATGTTGCTCAATGCGGCGGGGATTAATCCCTTGGGATGTCCTTTAAACATAATTTGTTAATAGTTTTTGAAGTTAATATTTATATGGTTTAAGTTTTAAGTCAAAAGTGTTAAGTGTTAAGTGTGTGCCTGCGGCGCTAGTTAAGTGTTCATAGTTAAGAGGGTGAGTCTAATTGTGCATAGCGGCGAATGCCGTGGCATAGGCTTTCATGTTCTTGAGCATGGAGAGCAGGCCGTTGCTGCGGGTGGGTGAGAGGTGGTCGCGCAGCCCTATGCGCTCAATGAAGTAGAGGTCGGCGTCAACGATGTCTTGCGCCTTTTGGCCTGAGAGCACTCTGATAAGCATCGACACGATACCCTTGACTATGATGGCGTCGCTGTCGGCTTGGTAGGTGACGATACCGTCGTGGCATTGCGCGTCGAGCCACAGTCGGCTTTGGCATCCCTCAATGAGGTTATCGGGGGTCTTTAGGCTCTCGTCGAGAGGTTCGAGGCTGTTGCCCATCTCGATGATGTAGGCATAGCGGTCCATCCAGTCGTCCATGCCGGCGAACTCCTCAATTATCTCGTCTTGAATTTGGTTAATATCAGTCATTTTTTTAGTAATGGTGTATAAATCGGTCAAAGTTACTCATATTTTTGGTTTCTCACAACATTTTGTTGAAAAAACTACTTTCTCGTCACCAAACTTTGTCCTTATCTTTAGATATTCAAAGACTCAAGTTTTGAGTGCAC
>CALAVD010000203.1 GCA_937892085.1 uncultured Prevotellaceae bacterium | reverse complement strand
TGAGCGCGACGGAGTGACCATTCGCCGCCATGTGACGCCTTATTTTGGTTTAGAGGTAAATATTAAGTTATGAGTAAGATTGTTAAATATATATTGTCAGCCATGTTGTTGCTTGTGGTGGCGTCATGCCACAGCGACAGTGAGGACTACTTCACCACAGCAAGAATTAATTTGACCTTGCCGGTCGCTGGCGAGGTGGAGCTTATCCAGTATTCCGTGTCGATGATGAATCTCAACAGCCGTGACGTGGTAACCGAGGCAGGGAAGACGACACACGAAATCACGGTTGGCGACATACTGCGTGGCGCCTATTCCATAAATGTTGAAGGCGTGGTGAAATACATCGATGCCGTCAGTGAAGCGCAAGTACACCAATTCAGAGCGCAGAGCCAGTACGTCTCGATTGTTGACGAAGACAACACCGTTGATTTGGAAATGATATTTATGGACTGAGTAATGCAGGTTGAACAATGAGAAATATCACAACGATAATATTGATGATGGCCGCGTCGATTGTGGCATTAGCACAGGCAGGCGGTGACACATTGACCAAGCATCAAGCACTTGCCGAGCATCTGTCAATGCAGAACGAAGCCATGAGGGTTGCCAAAGGCAATCCCGCAATTATGGAAATGGCATACGGGCTGTCGCTCACGCAATTCAGCGTCTCAGCATCGTGGCAGGAGCAGTCGGCGCCCTTTGTGCTTCAAAAAGGAAATGGACACACCTATGCCTCGGTCAACGCCGACACCTATCTGCGTCTTTCGGACCGCGCTGTAGTGTGGGGCAAAGCATCTTACACCACAGGCAAGAATCGTGACATCAAGTGGAGTTCTATTGCCGATTACGACATTCTCCAGCCCGACATCTTGGGCGACACCGTAGGTGGCGACACTCGCAGAGAGAAGTATGTGTTTGAAGGTGGATATGCCTCACAGGTTAACAAATGGCGTGTGGGTGGTGAGATGCTGTTTCGTGCCGAGCAGGAGTACCGCAAGGTTGACCCACGCATGAGGAGCATTGTCTCGGACCTCACTCTGCGTGCCGGCGCTACCCGCCAACTCGGTGAGACCAATTTGGGCCTCAGCATAGAGGGAAACATCTATCGCCAGACCGGTAGCGTTGATTTTTACAAGCCTCTCGGCAGCGTCCCAGAGTATCAACTTATGGGCTTGGGGACCATCTACACCCGCTTCTCGGGCGACATCAACGACTTGTTTTTCAAGGGCGGTGGCATCAAACTTCAGGCTGACCTTATCCCATCGGCAAGCGGTGTGTTTACATCGCTATGGATGTCGCAGCACAGCTATGAGCGCATAGCACGACTGCTCAATTCGTTGCCGTTGACCACGCTCTACAACAAGGAAGCGGGAGCGAGAGTAGGGTGGAAGCGCAGCGGCAAACTCGACTGCTTGCTCTGGGCCGATGTCAAGTATAACTACCGCACCAGTGACCAGCACCTCGCTGGTACTTCATCATCGCAAATCTATCCCGTGATAGCCGACTTGACGATGTATAAGAACCACATCTTTGCCTCTTCGCTCACAGCAATAGTGGGTCGTCAAGGTACGATAGGCTGGAACGTGAAGGCGCAGGTTGGTTTCTTAAGTGATAGGCAGAAGTTTGTTTATCCTCATCGTGCCATGAACCATGCTCACGTCTTTGGCGAAATTGCTGGGCAGGCCATTGCGCGGGTGGCGAAGTCATGGACCTTGACGGGAACCATCGAGGGTGGCTATAATGGCACTGTGAGCAATAAACTCTCTTTGCCACTCGCCAATATGGAATCCCATGTGATTGAGATGGTTGAGCAGAATTACCGCTTCCTAACTGCGGATTATTGCAATACTATGGCACGGTTGCGAGCCGACTATCATTTCAAGTCGCATTATTCTGTTTTTATGGAGTGCGGCTACGGCTACACTCACTGCTCGGAGCACGAGCATCAGCATAATGTGATGATTTCAATAGGTGTAAACTTGTAATGGAAAAATATAGAATAATATGAGAAGTTATATATATCTATCGCTGATTGTCGCATTGTTGTCGCTGTGTTCGTGCAACGATAACGACATCGTGAATGACGCCCCCCTGCGCATCTATCTCGACTTGCCTATGAATGTGGCAAATCCCGTGCTAACGCAGGCAACTGCCGAGTTGACTAACATCGAGACCCTTGAGACCTTCACTGTGAGTGATTTCAGTGCCGATGGCGACCTTTATGTCGCTAATGTCGTGCTTCCCGAGGGGTGTTACAACATCAGCGTGACAGGAGTGATGAGCTACACCGTGGGCAGCAGCACAACCTCCACCACGATGAAAGCCGAGTCGAGAGGCGTTAACGTCACTGCCGATAATGGCGCAAGCTCTACGGTAAGGCTGTTTTTCAACAACTACAATGCCGAAGACGGAATGGTCATCGAGGAATTGTTCTTCACATCGAGCACCTATCCCGGCACTCAGCGCCCTTATAACGATGACCAATACATCAAAATCACCAACAACAGCGACCACCTCATCTATGCCGACAGTCTGGCAATCGTGGAATCGAAATTCCAGCCCGATATGCAGTGGGAGCTGACGCCCGACTTGATGAAAGATGCCATTTCCATCAGTTGGATGTATCTTATCCCGGGCGACGGAAATAGCGTGCCCGTGGAGCCGGGCGAGTCGTTGATAATAGCCTTCAACGCAAAGAACCACCAGGCGATTAACCCAAACTCGATTGATTTGAGCGGTGCCGATTTTGAGTTTTTTGATGAGAGCACCAACGCCGAGTTTATCGACGAGGATAACCCCGATGCCGTAAATCTCGAGAAATGGTATAACGACATGTGGAGCTACACCGTGCTGCATAACAAGGGCAATAAGTCCTACGGCTTGGTGAGAGTTCGCAGTGATTTTGACACCTTCATCCTTGACAATTATTATAAGTTTGGCTACATCGTGAATGCCGCATGGGGCACCTACGAGAGCAGTGGTGAGGCCTATTTCATTCCCAACTCTTGGGTTATCGACATGGTGAACCTGTCGATTAAGAGCGACTGGGCATGGAATGTGGTGTCGCCGTCGCTCGACTCGGGATGGACTTATTGTGCTGAGACATCGTCTGATAAGACACGTTATGGCACATCGGTGATAAGAAAACGTGATGCAAGCGGAAAACTCATCGACACAAATAATTCCACCAACGATTTCCTGCCTCGTCAGCGACCTTCGCTAATGTGACGATGGAAGGAGGAAGGAGGAAGGCCGTTCCACGTTCCACGTTCCACCTTCCACGTTCCACCAGTAACCAATAAAGCAATTTACTAAATTTATAAACCAAATTTTTACACTATGAACATCTTTACTAAAATTGGCGCTTTAGCGCTGCTGTGCGGATGGCAATTTGCTGCTAATGCCGCAACCCAAGAAAATTTGTACGACTTTGCAAACAACAACCTCAATCTCGAAGTGGCTACACCCAGCGATTGGGAAGACCCCAACAAGGGTGTGATTAGCGGCCAGGAGCTGCGTCAGGGCGACGTGGTTATGACCTCGGTTGACGGCGCTAAGGTGAACCGTATGTGGCGCACCAATGCTGGCGTTACCTATCTGCAGGTGGGCGGCAAAATCACTATTACCGCCGATGAGGGTCGTGC
>CALAVD010000202.1 GCA_937892085.1 uncultured Prevotellaceae bacterium | reverse complement strand
TTTCGGAATGAAATCCCGAAAATTGGCAACTTTTTTGGAATGCTATAGCAGAAAAGTTTGGATATTGTCAGTATTTATAACCGAGAAATCACTGTTATATTCCTTTGCAAAAGAGTTAGGGATGCTTGCTTTTTTGTTCTTATTCCATTTGAATTCAAACGCTGAAATCTTTCCGTCGGCCTCTTCAATATAATCTATTTCTTGTTGCTCCTTATTGCGCCAGAACCAAGTGTTGCAATATGCTTTCTCGTAAGCATTCTTTTTCATGCGCTCGGCGATGGCAAAGTTTTCCCACAGCGCACAAATCTCGCTTGGCATTCTGTTTTCAATCAGTGAGTAATTCCCGAGGATAGCATTGCGGATGCCGTTGTCGTAGAAATAGATTTTTCGGCTTTTTTTCAGCTCGTTTCTCAGATTTCTTGAAAAAGAAGTGAGCCTGAAAATAATGTAGCATTTTTCAAGAAGGCTGATATATTTCTCAACTGTCTTTGAGTCAATTCCTATTTGTTGTCCAAGTTCGTTATACGACACCTGTGACCCAATTTGAAGCGCAAGGCATTGCAGTAATCTGACAAGCTGTTCTGATTTTTGGATTTTGTCAAAAGATAGAATGTCTTTGAATAAATAGCTGCTTGCTAAATTTTGCAGAATTTCTTTCTCATTACCCGAATTGACCACTACATCAGGATAGTAACCGAATATCATGCGATGCTTGAGGAGTCTTTTCTCCTCTATCAGGCTTGTGTGTGACACCATTTCTCCAAATGATAGTGGAAACATTTGATACTCGAACTTGCGGCCTGTTAGCGGTTCATTGATTTTGTTGGAGAGTTCAAACGACGAACTGCCAGTTACTACTACTTGCACATTGGGTATGTTGTCAACAATCAACTTTAGATTAATGCCGATGTCGCTGATTCTTTGTGCCTCATCAATCACTACGTAACGATGGTTGCCAATCAATGCTTTAAGGCTTGTAGATGTGGCGTTGTCAAACAATGCTCGCATGTCTTGTTCGTCACCATTTATCCAATAAATATCTTGGTCATTGCCAAATAAAGTCTTCAGTAGAGTGGCTTTTCCAACCTGTCTTGGCCCCATGATAATAACCACTTTGCGTTTATTAAGGGCTCTTGTTACTATATTTTCTAACTTTCGTGGTATCATGATAAAACTATTTATTTGCCTGCAAAGATATATAAATTCCGAAAAAGTTGCAACTTTTTCGGAATGAAATCCCGAAAATCGGCAACTTTTTCGGAATTTGGTGTGTGGCAGTGGGTGGCTTTTTTAGGTTAGTTCTTGAAATTAGTGGTTTTTTGGGAAATTATTGCTAATTTTGCAGAGAAAATAATGCAAAGAAGTGAACACAATGAGAAAGATATTATTACTGATAGCGATATTTAGTGTGGCGGTGGCTGGCATGGCGCAGCACAAGCCGCATCGTGGCACTTATCATGACCCACGTCCTCGTCACATGGAGCGCAACCACCACATGGGCAACAGTGCTACTCCTAAAGCTCCAGAGTTTTTGAAGAAAGGCGACACGGTGGCTATTCTCTCGCCGTCGAGTGTGCCCACCGACCTGAGCATCATCGACAAAGGTAAGGCGGTGCTTGAGCAGTGGGGCTACAACGTGGTGGAAGGGCGTTATGCCCGCACCAACTACCACACCTATGCCGGCACGCCCGAGCAGCGCGTGAGCGACATTCTATGGGCGTTGCGTGACCCGAGCGTCAAGGCAATAGTGTGCTCTCGCGGCGGCTACGGCTCGGCCAATGTGTTGAACCTGCTGCCCGTTGACACGCTGAAGAAATACCCAAAGTGGATAGTGGGTTCCAGCGACATCACCGGTTACCTCAGTGCCGAGGTGCGTGC
>CALAVD010000201.1 GCA_937892085.1 uncultured Prevotellaceae bacterium | reverse complement strand
GGAATGCAGCACGGCTGGCGGCTCACGACACCCCAGTGGTGGGCATCAACTCGGGGCACTTGGGCTACCTCACAGCTGGGCGCATCAACGAGGCGAGCGACATCATCGAGATGATAGCCTGTGGTAATTGCCGCCGTGAGCCACGCACCATGCTGCAACTGCTCGAGATAGATGGTAATCCATGTCATGACGTGGTGGCACTCAACGAGATAGCCATCTTGCGTCAGGACACCACCTCGATGATTTCTATCCCCACCACCATCGATGGCACCATGCTCACCACCTACAAAGGCGACGGACTGGTGATAAGCACACCCACAGGCTCCACAGCCTATAACATGAGCGTGGGTGGACCCATCATCAACCCCTCGACGAGCTGCCTGGTGCTATCGCCCATCTCGCCACACTCGCTCACCATGCGCCCCATTGTGGTGAACGAGGAGTCGATAATAGAAGTCACTATCAACACTCGCGCTAAATGGATTCAGGTGAGTGTCGATGGCATGGCGATGACACTGCCCAGCGGCACCACAGTGAAGATAGCGCGCGCACCTTACCGCCTCACCGTGCTGCAACGCCGCGACCACAACTTTGCCAACACCCTGCGCGACAAACTCCTGTGGGGTGCCGACCAAAGGTAGAATAATGAATGAAAAGTTACAGAATATGTATTATATCGACGACAAGGAATTTGGAAAGGTGTTTATCGCGGTGCGCGGCAACATGCGCAACATCACCATGCGATGGAAGGGTGGCAGCCTCTACATTAATGTGCCTCCTGGCACTTCAAGAGGATATATAGAGAAGGTGCTCAATGAGTTGCGCCCTAAGTTGCGCTTGTCGATGGACCAAAACGACATCTCCTACCACATAGGGCAGGAGATAGGGTGCTATGGCTTCAAAATCGTGATTGGCGAACAGACAAAGTTTCGCGATAAAATCATTTTCAGCAAGGGTGAAAATGAAGTGACCGTAGGCGTGCCACAAGGTTTAGACCTCGGCGACCACAGTAGCAAGGAGTGGGTGTCGAGAGCACTAAAAACGGTAGCACAAAGTCAAGCCTACAGATTGCTGCCGCTGGCGCAGCAGGTCTCGGAACGAACAGGTGTTAAGCCCAGCCGCTTCGAGATTGGTCGCGGGCTGCGCAAATTAGGACATTGCACTCCCAAGCGTGTCGTCCAGCTCTCAGCGAACTTGGTGTTCCTGCCCGCCGTGCTGATAGAGTATATAATATGCCACGAACTCGCTCACCTCACTCACATGAACCACTCGTCGCAGTTCCATGCGCTTGTGAACCAATACGTCAACGGCCAGGAAAAAGCCCTTGAGAGAGAGCTCAAATCTTTCTCCTGGCCCGTAATCAGGTAAAAGGCTTATAGGCTGTCGTGTCAACTCATCTGTCCTCTTGGAAGAGAGGGTCTTCGGGCATGACCATGATGGGTTTCTGCTCGCTGGCCTTGAGGATGTGGGCGGGGACGTATTTCTTATCGACGACGAGGCGGAAGGCATATTCGTTGAACCAGTCGTTGGTCATGATGATGTAGCCCTTGTGACCGCTGTCGGCGCCCCAGGAGTTCTCTACTTTCCACTTGATGGGCTTGCCGTTAGCGTCGAGATCTACTGCGGTGAGCGTCATGGCGTGGGTGGAGCCGCTGTCGAAGGTGGCGATGCGGTCGGCCTTGTTCATGCCAAATGTTGTGCCAAAGAGTGTGGCGTAGTCGTAGTTGTCGAGGGCGAGGTAGCCGTTGGTGCGGTTAAGCTGCTTGCCCACGTCGTAGCTGGAATAGAGCTTGGTGGAGTCTTTGAGCGATGCTATCGCCATCTGTGCAATATCCTCCATGGGCAGGTTGATGTAACGCCAGTTGTGACCGTCGTAGGTGTGGCGGTCCCACTCCACTTCGTAGGTCTTATAGTATTCGCGACGAGGGTCGTTCATCGCCATGATGAAGGTGCCGTTGATGGGTCCACCTTGTGTCTCGCGGTAGAACTCGAGCGGTGTGTAGGTGCGTGCTGGTGTCACCGCTTTGCCGTCTTTGTTCTTGAAAGCGTAGGTGAACGACTTCACGGGTTCGCCAAGGGTGAGTGTCAGCATGCCGTAGATTTCTCCCAGCATCTCGGTCTTGCGCTGACGGATGGCACTCTTCGACTTACCGTCGGCAACCATCTTGCGCAACTCCAAGCCTTGCTCGCGCAGCTTCGACGAGACGAGCTGGCTCATGCGCGAGGTGCGCTCGGCGCTATAGGTTTCGGGTTGCGCCTCCACTGGCACGAGACCATATTTCTCGGCGAGGTCGGCCGCGCCACAGAAGGTGCCGCCGTCGTTGATGGGGTGTTGGAAGAAGAACTGCACGCGCTGGTCGTCGAGAGGCTTGTCGGCACAGTCTATCACGCCTTGCAGCATGAGGTTGGCCTTCTCGAGCTGGTCATAGAAGAAGAGGTAGTCGTGAGAGTACTCCACCCGCAGCGTGTCGTTGTGGCGGCGTGCGAAGTTGGCACGCATCACGTTGAAGCTGGAGTACATCCAGCACCTGCCGCTGGAGCGCTGGTTGTGGATGCTCTGCTTGGGAGTCTCGATGCTGAAATGGGTGTCGGTGATTGTGGCATTGCGGTAATTCTTGGCGAGGTCGTCGATAGAATTAGCTGCCATAGCGTTGCTTAGCGCGGCATTGCTCTTGCCGGCAGCCGCTTGTGTGATTTGTCGCATCATGTCGGCGTCGATGCCGCCTTGCGGGCGGTTCTGTGCCATCGCAGGCAGTGTGAGTGCGATGCCCGCAATGAGTGCTAAAGTTTTGAAAGTTTTCATGTCGTGATAATATTTTATAATTAATATTTTTTCTTAATTTTACAAGCCAATGGCTTGCAATACAGGCCAACACTCTACAGCCTCTTAAATCTTCACCATCCTTGTCCACTCTTACCCCTTAATTCTTAACTCTTACCTCTTACCTCTTACCCCTTAACTAACCCTTAACCCTTAGCTGCCGCCTTTTGACGGTAATACTCGTCAAGGTTTTGGAGATACTCGCTTTGTGCGTTGTAGCACATCACGAGTATGGCAACCAAGATAAAGAAGTAGATTATCATCCAGATGGTGAAAGAGCGGCGGTAGTTGCCCTGCTTGACGTTGAGCAGCACATAGAGAGCAATGACGACAAAGAGAGGCTGCAACGGCAAGAAATATCTACTCACCGAGCCGCCAGTGATGAAAGCGATAATCATAAAAAGGAGTAGGGGCCACCATGCCCACATTCCTAAGTTGTCGCTCTTGGGGTGGAGGATGGTGATGTGGAGGAAGTAGTGCAAGCAGACACCACCCACGAAGTACCACATCAGCCTGAAGCGTGGCAGCAGGCTGAGAATGCTCGCATTGGAGTAGTCATAGAGCCACGGGAAGGGTATCACATACTGCACTCCCGCCGTGACTGGCAAGAGGAGCATGCGAATCCACTCGGGATAGTGGTAATAGTCGCCGATGATAGCGAAATAGGGCTGTTGCACAACACCCACCTTGAAGGCGAGTGTCATAGCGTCGCCGCCATCGACGGTGCGGTATTGCTGCCCGAAGGAGTAGGAGAAGAGGATGCTGAACGTCACGGTGAAGACGGCAGCGATAACCGCGAGCGCAGCACCATATTTCCATTGCGCCCGGTGGTTAGAGAACGACATCATCACGGCTCCTGCTATGGCGAAATATACGAAATTGGTGCGGACCAACGACAGTAGCAGGCAGCCGGTGACAAAAATCGTGATGTCGCGGTAGCGGTCGTGCTTGGTCAATGTCTCGCCGCTTGCCATTCCCGCCAGGGTGTAGCCCACCAGCAGGAGTCCTAACGTGCAGCCCGACTCCTTCTGTATTCTCACCCCTTGCGAGATGAGGAATCCAAGCAGCGAGACCATGAGCATCGCCACTGCCGCGATTGTTGAGGGCTCGATGTCCTCAAACTTGCGGTTCAGCATGCGGCACGCCACTTTTCCTGTCATCACAATGGCGAGCATGGTGAACAAGTAGTTCATTGCCAGTGACCACGCAACGTTCACTCCTAACACTTTCCACAAGCCCAGCATGAGTAAGGGCAGGCCTTTGAATGGTAATTTGGGCGCCTGGCAGCGGCCGTCGTAATGCGCCAAAGCCCAGGCATAGTAGCGACCTGAATCGGAATGAAGCTGGGGTTCCTCGAGTGTTGCCCCCACATCCACAGTGCACACCTTGATGCTAAACACTACATACAATGCCAGTAGTAAGCCCACCGTGAGCAGCAGCCAGTGCCCCCATCGGCACCAGTAGTGGCTGCGGGAGTAGATGAAGCGCGGGATAAGATAGGCGACTGCCAAAGAGAGGACAATGCTGATGGCATCCTGTAATTCAAAGATACTAATGGAAAAAATCGCCATCACAGCCAGAGCTAACATCTCACCCAGCAGGTGCATCATGCTACCCGCCGAGAAAGAGAGTTTTGTCCTCTGTGCCACATTTTTTTCTCTATTGTCCATAATCACCCATTATGAAATCAACTCGCAAATTTACGCTTTTATTCAGTAGGATGCAATTAAAAATGTCACATTTGGCGTTTTTTTTCGTTTAGATTTTCCCAAATGTCGCTTTTTAGCGGAGATTTGGTAAGTATTTTAGCCGTTTTTTGTTCACTACACTCTACCCCGTAAGCAAGTTAAGGTGGGTTCTATAAATTAATAAAATGTTGAGATGGGTTCTTGGCTGTTT
>CALAVD010000200.1 GCA_937892085.1 uncultured Prevotellaceae bacterium | reverse complement strand
GAGCCGGTGTCGTAGCCATATTTGTTCATCACGTGGTCTTTAACGCGTTGCAAGTCGGCAACGGTGGTGCGTGAGATGTAGTTGTCGGGGTCGGCAACACCGTTCTCCGATGCGCGCCAGCGGTTGGCAACGGTAGGAATCTTTGCCATCTCACCGTTCACGAAGAAGAACAGCTTGTTCTTAATGATGGGACCACCTAAAGTGAATCCGTAGGTGGTGTTGCGGTCCTTCTCGCGAGCTCCGGCAATAGCCTCGCCATCCACAGCATCGCCGCGCATGTGCTCGTTGCGGTGGTAGATGTAGGCGCTGCCCTTGAAGGTGTTGGTACCGCTCTTGGTGATGGCGTTCACACCACCGCCAATGAAGTTGGTCTGGCGCACGTCATAAGGCGAGATAACCACCTGCAGCTCCTCGATAGCGTCGAGCGAGATGGGGTTGCCGCCACCAGGAAGGTTGCTGCTAAGACCAAAGTTGTTGTTGAAGTTGGCACCATCAACGGTGAAGTTGGCGGTACGTCCATCGGCACCGGCAAACGTCATTCCGTTGCCGCCGTAGGGCGAGAGGCGTGTCACGTCGGTGATGCTGCGGGTAGTAGTGGGCAAGTTGGTGATTTGAACATTTGTGATGTTGGTTGAAGCACCGGTCTTCTCGGTTGAGAACTTAGAGGCGTTGCCCACTACAATCACCTCTTCGAGCTGATTGTCGGCACTATTCATCACAATAGGTAAATTGTAGGTCTCACCAAGTGACAGAGTGATTTCAGAAACCACTTTGTTCTTGTAGCCTACGTAAGACACTGTAGTGGTGTAAGGGCCACCAGTACGCATACCTTGGATGTTGAAACGTCCGTCAAGGTTGGTAACGGCATTGTACTCAGTACCCGAGGGCACGTGAAGAGCTTTTACCACTGCACCAATGAGAGGCTCATTGTTTTCATCGGTGATTACACCTGTCATCGACGAGGTTGTAATCTGAGCGTTCAATGATATGGCTCCTGCGAGCACCATCATCAACGCCGAGAAGTAAAATCTTTTAAGCATAAAATTTGATTAAAAAAATAAATAAATTATTATAAAATAATGTGTTCAAGAAAAGACGCACACCGCTATTAGTTGATATGCTAATAGCGGTGCGAAGGTACATTTATCTTTGTGCAATCAGTGGTTGATGTTGAGTCTATGGCAGCAACTGCGTGACTGCCAGGATGAAGTGTCTCAAGTATAAGAAAATCCAATAAGTTCATTTCTTTATTAACTGCACATAATTTCGGTGCAAAGGTAGTGTATTTTTTTTGAATACAAAAAACATTTAGCGAAAATATAGGCTTGTTTTTTTAAAAAGTTTTTCTTAATTTTGCGGTTTCGAAAAATAATACTCACTTTAACAATACATTAAGAGATGAAGAAACTATTTACATTTGCAATGGTTGCCCTTATGGGA
This sequence comes from uncultured Prevotellaceae bacterium, assembly GCA_937892085.1. Lineage (GTDB taxonomy): Bacteria > Bacteroidota > Bacteroidia > Bacteroidales > Muribaculaceae > Sodaliphilus. The sequence continues at coordinate 1,690 of CALAVD010000200.1, read as the reverse complement.
GTGCTACCTATGATGGCACAGCGTCACAACTACACTTCCACCCCTAACAGTCGATATGATTATGAGAACCGCCACAGCCGCTGGATCAGGAACTATTACGGTAAGGACATGTACTTTGGGCTGCGCATTGGTCCCGCCTTTTCTCACGTTAGCGGTGACGCCATTTCCTATGCTGGCGACAACAAGACTGGCCTGCACCTGGGTGGTGTGGTAGGTTTTGAGATTACCAACCGTGCTCCAGTATACTTTGAGACGGGCCTCAGCTATGTGAACAAAGGCGGCAAAGGAGAGTTTAATAATCAGAAGTTCAATACTAGCCTCAGTTATATTGAGCTGCCACTGGTGTTTAAGTACATCTATTACACCGACATAGGTCTTTCGATTCATCCTCTCTTTGGTGGTTATTTGGCAGTAGGTGTTGATGGTAACATCAAGAACAAGGTGATTAAGAAAAAGCTTGGTGCTTTTGGAAAAGACCTGCCAAATGCTGAAGCTGCCGATAAACTTGGCATAGTTCCTAGTGATGGCGACTTCCCACGCTTCAAGCGTTTCGATGGCGGTCTGCGAGTGGGCTGTGGTGTAGGATTTAGTATGTTCTACTTGGATATGTGCTACGACATCGGTCTTGCCAACATCAGTCACGACGACTACAACTCAAGCAGCAACCGCACTCTCTACCTCAACTTCGGCGTGAATTTCTAATGGAATTCAACTTATTAAGTTGAAGGTTAGGGTTTAGAGGTTAGTGTATAGAGTATAGAGAAAGGGACTTGGCGGTCTCTTTCTCTTTGTTGTATAGCGTGTGTTATCGTCCCATTATCAGCGAGATTAGATTGTTGAGGAAAGTGGGGTTTATCCAGAAGAGGTAGATGAAAAGTGCCACACCCACAACCATGTAGCACGTCATGAAGGTCTTGGAGGGTTTCTTGCCTGATATTATCTCGTAGATGGAAGTGGCGGCGGCTGAGCCGTCGAGAGGGTAGAGCGGTAGCAGGTTGAGGATGGAGAGCGACAGCGAGAGATACATCATGGTGCTGAGCCAGGGATTGCCGGCAGTGATAAGCGAGAATCCGTTGATGGCGAAGCACACGAGGAATGTGACGATGTTGACGAGGATGCCTGCGGTGTTGACTACGAGTCGCTGCCATGCCGGCTTGTGGTTGAGAAATGGGCTGCGGCGCGGGTCGGCAGGAGTAGGTGTATTGGCGGCCTCAAATGAGGTGTAACCGCCGAAGGGTATCACTCCGAGGATCCACACGGTGTCGCGCCACGAGTGTGTGTCGGGGTCGTAGGAGCTTGTGGCTCGCTGTTTGTAAGATATTGCGGGCACGAAGAACACTGCCACCCGTCTCACCACGCATCTGAAAGCCCTGCCAGCGGCATAGTGCCCGCACTCGTGCAACAGCACATTGATGGCGAGGCAGATGATGAAGGTGGTCAGCTGCGGGTCTTCCCATAGGAACACTATTCCTGCTGCCAGCAACACGAGCCCCACCACATTAAGCTCTATGCCATCCTTGTCGTGATACTGGCGATACCGCCACCACTCGCCGTTGTTAAAATCTTGCTCCATAGTTGATGGTTGTGGGTGAACTTCTTTTCTCAAGACCGAGATTCAATCTTGTTCCTTGATTATTGAGTGCACTTTAAAAAGTGGCATTTTGTGCTGATTCAAATATTCAAACGATTA
>CALAVD010000199.1 GCA_937892085.1 uncultured Prevotellaceae bacterium | reverse complement strand
TTGTCATCAACAAACATATTCGAGATTTTGAAAACAATTTCGTTTTTCATCATGTTCCATTCGAATTTTTCGATTTCAGCATCATGAAAGTTATGATTTTCGGGTATGATTTTCAAAAGTTCATCAAGTCCCGTAATTAGTGGTCTTATTTTATCACTGGCATTTATCATAAAGACTTAATTTATTCTCAAAGTGATAACCCTTAAATAATTATATGATTTCATTCTGTTCTGTTGGGATGGAAGAACCGCATGTATTCCTCCACTGTTATTCCTGCCGAGGCTGTAGCTTCTTCAATCGGTTTCCGAAGCTTCCAAAAATCAAACTTGGCACTCCAGAACTTTCCGTCTTTAGGATCGTCGGTTAGGAAATCCCATGCGGCACCACTGTCGCCATTGATGCGGTGAATAACCTGTTGGGCGGCTGTGTGCTTAGCTACCTGCTTCAGGTGGTCTCCTGCTCTGCCTCGTTCGAGGTTATGCTCAAGGTCATTGCATTTGACGTTGATGGCAATGGGATTTCTTGAGTCGACAATGCGTTGCACATAGTCAAGATAATCCTCTTCTTTGCTGTACGTCAACAATCGCAATGTGTCAACCACTTTTGCTGATATGCCAGCGTTGAGCAGGTCATCAAATGTCCAATCAGTGTCTTCCACAGCATCATGGAGCAGACCTGCGACAATTTCATCCTCATTATTGCCCTTCAAGGCAACAGTGAGTGGATGAAGAATCACAGGAACCCCATCAAGGTCGCGCTGACCTTTATGAGCTTTGATCGCTATCTCTAATGCGATTTCAATTTGCGATGGATTATTATCAGGACGTTTCATGCCAAATTCGTTTTAAGAGCCAAAACCCAAGGAGTTAAAATGAACGAGCAGAAGCATAAAAACTCCTTGTTTGTGGTTTGGGTCTCTATTGTTATTTTTTCTTGTTTCGCTTAATTTTGATAGTCAAGTATATCTGATTCTCGGGGTGTGCATCCTCGTTGATCTTGCTGATGCGGCACTCGAAAACGTCGTTCCAGCCCATTTCAAGGAAGGCAGCTATGGTTTCGTTGCGGCTGCGAGGAATGTAACCGATGCAATAGTCATCTTCCTGCTCCTTGTCGTTATAAACCACGGCTACGGCGTTAGGGTCGTGGCGGTTGCCGGTGTCAAGCACCAGCTGCAGCTCTGTGCCCACTTTGAGCTTGTCCCATACTTCGTCGGCATCGTGATAGGTGCGACCTGCCAAGTGGCAATCCATGAAAAATTTCTTCTTTGCTTCCATAATTTTGAATTGTTAGAGTGTTAAACTTCTGTTTTCAATGCAAAATTAAAACTGCGTTGTACCATAACTCGGTACAGGAAGAAATAAATTTCAAAAAAAGTCATTTTCTTACGTCACACGCCTTTTTCGTATCGGTCTATAGCCTCTTGATGCCACTGCTGAACCTCTCGAGCGAGGCGACGTGGTGAAACCACCAGCAGCCAACCGCCGCGCGACATCAAATGGGCCTTGAAGTCGGTCGTGGGGCGTATGAACAGCTCAAAGTCGGTATAATCATCTGTGGCTCTGATCTCCTTTTGTGAGTGATGGATGGGCAGGTCGCGCAGGTAATGCTGCTCCAGACCGTATGCCCGCAGCACTACGCGTTCCGGCTTGGTGCCGTCGGCGACCACCACGCCAAAACACTCGTCAAAGAATGCGGCGGCATCAAAGCCCGGTTCATAGTCAAACTTGCTCTCTTGCAACTCGATTTTCTCTATGCGGTCAAGGGAGTAGATTGCCATGCTGTCGTCGCTGTCTCCGTGGCGGGGACGGTCGAGCTTGACAAGCACATACCAGCGGCGACGGAACAGCTTCACACAATAAGGAGCTGCACTGAACGACTTCGCCGTTGCCGAGCCATAGCGGCGGTAGGTCATCATCACATTACGGTTCTCGCGCATCGCCTTGATAACCTGCTGTAGCTTCTCGTCGCCCGAAGGAATACTCTCCAGCAGGATGCGGTTGTGCAGCGCCACGTTCTCGTCGAGCATATTGCTCACGCTCAGCGTCGAGAACATCCAGTTCTGCACGCTGTCCTCCTCCAGCACATCCTTGTTCTCGATATAGTAGCGGTAACCATCACGGCGGTCACACTCGATGATGATGCCAAACATGTCAAGAATCGCATCACGATGGCGGTTGAAAGTAGTGCGTGAGAACTCTGCGCCATGACTCTCCTCCCTGCGTTTCCACTGCTCGTTAAGCTCTGCAAAACTAATCCTGCCATAGCGATTAATCGTCTCAATCAACCATATATATTCTTTGAACAGTTCTGGGATTTTCTTTAGTACACGACAAAAAAGTTGAAAATTAACTATAACTAACTGATTATCAGATAGTTGGCTATTGTATAAGTCCTTGGAAAATTAGTAACTTTGTAAAGAAAAACTTCCTAT
>CALAVD010000198.1 GCA_937892085.1 uncultured Prevotellaceae bacterium | reverse complement strand
AATATTTATCCTGGCACCACTCCCACACATTGCCACTCATGTCGTAGATGCCAAGTTCGTTGGCGGCTTTGGTGCCCACGGGCTGTGGCTGACTGCAATCGTCCTTATACCATGCGACATCCGACACGATGCTGCCGCCAGCGTAGAGGTAGCCCATGCTATTATTACCGCCACGAGCTGCAAACTCCCACTCGGCCTCTGTGGGCAGACGGAAGTTCATGCCAGTCATCTCGTTAAGCTTGGCGATAAACTGCTGGCAAGCCTCCCAGCTAACAGTTTCCACTGGCAGATTGATGCCGCTATAGGTGTTAGGATTGTTTCCCATCACAGCATACCACAAGGCAGTGGTGACTTCGGTCTGTCCAATGGCAAACGCATTCAAGGTCACTTGATGAGCAGGGACCTCGTCGGCTTCGGCATCGGTATCGGCAGCATCAGCACCCATAGTGAATGTGCCGCCTTCAACACTAACCATTGCGAATGTCACGCCATTAACGGTGTATTCGGTGATTGAGCTTGGAAATCCGTTAAGCAGCACATCATAAATAGCGGTAACGTCGGCAGCGGTAACGTTGCCGTCGCCATTCACGTCGTAGGCACTCTCGGGATACATGGTGTCGTTGTTAAGCAATTTGTTATAAACCGCTGTGATGTCGGCAGCAGTAACTTCTCCATCACCAGTAACGTCCCAATCGTCTGCCATCAGAGGCATTGCGAGCATCATCAGCGCTCCCAAAGCAAGTAAAAATCTCTTAGTGTTCATAGTTTTATGTATTTTTATTTTGATTTTTCACATGACGAATGAATATAACAAGCTACAAAGGTATTATAAATCGTGTAAATAGCAAAATATTTAATCATTTTTCAGGCTTAGGCAAGCTGCTGTTTTAGCCGCTAAGCAGGCGTTGTTGAGCACCAATTGGATATTGGCATCCAAGCTGTTGCCATCAGTGATGTCTTTGATTTCGGCAAGCAGGAAGGGTGTCGTGGCCTTGCCCTTGATGCCAAGTTCCACACTCTTTGCCACAGCGCGGTCGATAGCAGCATTTATGTAGTCAGGGTCGAGCGAATACTCCTCGGGGATGGGATTGGTGACGAGCATGCCGCCAGCGAGCCCCATCTCGAGCTTGGCGCGGAAGGCTGCGGCGAGTTCCTCGGGGGTGTCGATGCGGTAATCCACTTTGAAACCACTGCGACGGGTGTAGAACGCCGGCAGCTCCTCGGTGCCATAGCCTATAACTGGAACGCCCTTTGTTTCAAGATATTCGAGTGTGAGGCCTAAGTCGAGAATCGACTTTGCTCCAGCGCATATCACCATCACAGGCGTCTGAGCCAGCTCTTCGAGGTCGGCGCTAATGTCCATCGTGGTCTCGGCACCGCGATGCACGCCGCCAATGCCGCCGGTGGCAAACACCTTGATGCCCGCCATTGCAGCGATTATCATGGTGGTAGTCACCGTGGTAGCACCATCCTCACCACGAGCTATAAGCACAGGCAAGTCACGGCGCGACGCTTTGGTCACCGCCTGCCCCTTCTTGCCCAAGTACTCTATCTCCTGGGGCGTGCAGCCGGCTTTGAGCTTGCCGCCAATTATGGCAATGGTAGCTGGCACGGCGCCATTGTCGCGGATGGTCTGCTCCACCCGCAACGCCGTCTCCACATTCTGCGGATAAGGCATGC
>CALAVD010000197.1 GCA_937892085.1 uncultured Prevotellaceae bacterium | reverse complement strand
GACTTCCCCGTTATAGGCAAGTTGACTATCAAAGACATGACTCGCAGTCAAATTGCCGCATTCATCAAGAACAAGCTTATCTCAATGGAATTGCTCAAAGATCCCATTGTGACAGTAGATTTCCTTGATTTATATTTCTCGGTCATGGGTGAGGTTAATGACCCTGGTCGTTTCCTGATGGACCACGATGTGACAACCATTATCGATGCGTTAAGCCGTGCTGGCGACCTTACTATCAATGGCAAGCGTGAGAATGTTCTTGTCATGCGCGAGGAAGGTGGTAAGCAGATGGCTTATCGTGTAGATCTCACAAACCTTCAAAGTATATATAATTCACCAGTATATTATCTGAAGCAAGGCGACATGATTTATGTTGAGCCCAATGAAAAGAAAGCTCGCGAGTCAACTGCTGCCGGTAATGCGTTCTTGCAACCCACGTTGTGGATTTCGCTTGCGTCATTGCTTACATCAGTATCGGTTCTTATCTTTAAATAATTTAGAAAGATGGCAGAAGAAGTAAATAAAAGTTATCCAGGAGGATCTGCTAAGGACGAAGATTTTGTCAAGATACAGGAATGGCTTTACATGTGTCTGTATAAGTGGTATTGGTTTGTGCTATCACTTATTATAGCATTAGGCCTTGCCGTGCTATATCTGCTTGTTACGACACCCACCTACACACGCAAAGCGTCGGTATTGATTAAAGACGACGATAAGTCCTCGACATTGTCGAATGAGTTCAGTCAGTTCTCCGACATGGGTCTTCAAGTGGGAAAGATGAACATCTACAATGAGATGATTACTTTCTCTTCACCTTCTTACATGAAAGAGGTAGTTGAGGAGTTGCACCTCGACATGAACTATAGGACAGAGGGTCGTTTCCATGACCTCACGCTCTACGGCAAGACACAGCCAGTGATAGTTTCACTGATTGATGTGGATCCCGAAAGCTATGCGTCATTCACCATGAATCTGAAGGAAAATAATGAAATTGAGCTTACCAATTTCATGTCGGAAGATATGCATGAGCTCTCCACTGAAGTGGTGAAAGGCACCTTCCGTTCTCCTATCAAAACCCCTATCGGACAGATTGTAGTAACTCCCACGCAGCATTATTATGGAAAATATGATACTCCAATCAGGGTGTCTAAAAACAGGATTAGTGATGTTGCCAACCAGTATGCTGGCAAGTTAACGGTTGATTTGAACCATGAACGTGCATCGGTTATCGACATTTCGATTAGAGATGTGAGTCCTGAGCGTGCCGAGGACGTGCTTAATGTCCTTTATAAAGTTTATAAGAATAAGTGGAAGGAGGACATCAACGAGCAAGCTGTAAATGCATGTAAGTACATTGACCGCGAGCTCGACAGTATAAGGAGTCAGCTTGGCAGTGTAGATGCTGATATCGCTATGCAAAAGAGTGCTTCGTTGACACCAGATATGGGCATAGCAACTCAAATCAATCTCAATAAGATTGAGAACACAAGTTCAATGCTGCTTGATCTCGACAACCAGATTTACATGGCAAATCTCATAAAGAGTCAGCTGTCGGGAAATGAATTTAAGCTCCTTCCTCCAAATTCGGGAATTGACAATCAGGCAGTCTCGGCTCAGATCAAAGACTATAATGAGAAAGTGCTTCAGCGTAATAGTTTGGCTGACAATAGTGGCAAGAACAATCCTCTCATTCAGGATCTTGACAATCAGCTCAACTCATCGCGGGCTTCGATTATCACCTCATTGAACACCATTGTTTCTACTCTCAATGACCGCAAGAATGCTCTTGAAGCCTCTAAAACGGTTACCACTCAGAAAATACAATCTACGCCCACTCAGGCTATGGATTTGTTAGGTGCTGAACGTAACCAGAAGGTGAAGGAGCAACTATATTTGTTCTTGTTACAGAAACGCGAGGAAAATCAACTCTCACGAAACACTGTTGCTAACAATGCCAAGTTGTTGACTCCACCTTCAGGCAGCCGTTCACCATCGTCACCTGTCAAGATATATGTTTTGGCAGTTGCTCTATTCTTCGGGTTGTTGGCACCAATGATTATACTCTTCTTTGTCAATAATTTGAATACTCGAGTGCGAGGCCGCCAAGACATCCAAGACCTGACAATACCATTTATTGGAGAGGTGCCGTTGTCTTATCGCAAGCGTAAAGGCCTGTTTGCACTGTTCAACCGTCGCAAGGACGTTCGTGAAATTGTTGTCCAAGAGAAGAATGGCAATAATATCAATGAGGCCTTCCGTGTGGTAAGAACCAACCTTGAGTTTGTGCTTGGTAAGGATAACAAGGTTGTTATGCTCACTTCCTCTAATGTGGGCTCTGGTAAGACCTTTATCTCTACTAACTTGGCAACCAGTTTTGCTATCAAAGGGAAGAAGACGTTGCTCATAGACCTTGACTTGCGCAAGGCGTCGATGTCAACCTTCGTTGACTCTCCACCTCGCGGCATCTCTGATTATCTCAATGGCCGCTATGAGGATATTGACGATGTTATGGTTAAGGGCAAGATTCATGAAAATCTTGATGTGCTTCCGGTAGGAACCATTCCTCCAAATCCCACCGAGTTGCTTTTCAGCGAGCTCTTAAGCACCCTGGTTAAAGACATGCGAGAGATTTATGACTATATCATTATCGACTGTCCACCTATCGAAATTGTTGCCGATGCTTCGATTATAAACAAGCATGTTGATGTCACTGTCTATGTGCTTCGTTCAGGCTTGCTCGACCGTAGAATGTTGCCTGAGATTGAGCGGTACTATAATGAGAAGCGTTTCAACAACATGGTTATCTTGCTTAACGGAACTACCGAAGATTCTAACGGTTACGGCTATCGTCGTTATGGCTACGGTTACGGTTATGGCTATGGCGGCAGTTCGAGTTCAAAGAAAAATAAAGACTAACAGAGACAAACTGTAAACTTTGTAATTAATCTATATGAAAGCTTGTTTTATGGGATTGGGCTACATAGGCCTTCCCACAGCAATTATAGCTGCAAAGAGCGGAATCGACGTTGTTGGTGTTGATATTAATGAGAAAGTTGTAGAGCAGACCAATGCCGGTCACCTTCACATCGTGGAACCCGGACTTGAAGACTTGTTGCAAGATGTTATCAAGTCGGGGCTCTTCAAGGCCAAGGACGTCTACCCCGAGATGAGCCACTTAGAGGGCTTCATCGACCTGGAACGCTGCTACGTGCTGAACACCACGGGGCGCTGGTGGCTGCTGAAGTCGTTCTGGACCCACCTCGAGCTGTTGCGCTTCCTGAGGAAGGGCCGCTTCAGCACCATCCACTTAGCCTGGCCGCCCAACATCTACGAGTGGGTGCTCTACTGGCTACGGCGGCGCATGGTGCTCACCGTGCACGACCCCCTGCCCCACTCCGACTCGAACACGTTTGTAGTGCGGCTGCGCCGTTGGCTGGCTTTCCACCTCATACCGCGCTTCATTCTGCTGAACACAGCCCAGCGGCAGACCTTCATCGACACCTATCACCTGAAGGACAGCCAAGTCATACAGGCCCGCATGAGCTGCTGCACCTACCTGCACACCGTGGTTCCGGCCACCGAGGGCATACCCGCCGCAGGCAGCTATGTGCTCTTTGCCGGACGCATCTCGGCCTACAAGGGTCTGGACTACCTGTTGCCCGCCATGGAGCAGGTGCACAGACAGTGCCCCGACATGCGACTGGTGGTGGCGGGCAGCGGGAGCTTCCACTTCGACGTGAGCCGCTACCGTCAGCTGGACTATGTGGACATTCGCAACCGCTTCATCCCCGACAGCGAACTGGTGGCACTCATCAAAGGCTGCGCCTTCATGGTGTGCCCCTACACCGATGCCACACAGAGCGGAGTCGTCATGTCGGCCTTCGCCTTCGCCAAACCCGTCATAGCCACCAACGTGGGTGGCCTGCCCGAAATGGTGGTCCACGGGCACTACGGGCTTATTGTGAAGGAAAGGGACACGGAAGCCCTGGCACAGGCCATGACCACCCTGTGGCAGCAGCCCGACACTGTGAAGGCCTACGCTGCCGAGATAGAGCGCGACTACCGTTCGGGCGAACTGTCGTGGCACCACACCGCACAGACCATCGTGGGCGAATATAGAATTGAGAATTGAGAATTGAAAATTGAGAATTGAAAATTGAGAATTGAAGAATTTGGGAACAGTAGCAAAACCCTGTTGGCTGTTCTGCTAATGTAGGGGC
>CALAVD010000196.1 GCA_937892085.1 uncultured Prevotellaceae bacterium | reverse complement strand
AGAGCTTCATCGCGTTTTCTTCGACGGCTAAAAACGACACGATCAGCAAGATCAAATCGATCCTCACGCCCGGCGCGTGCGTCACCACCAGCAATAACGACGTGGATTACATCGTCACCGAGTACGGCATCGCCGTCAACCCCAACCGTCCGGAGGTGGCTGATCGGCTTCGTGCAGCCGGACTTAAGGTTGTGGATATCAAAGACTTGGCTGCCAAGGCTACCTCTATCATAGGTACGCCGGACGCCCTGCCTTTCGGCGACAAGGTTGTGGGCATCGTGATGAACCGCGACGGCTCGGTGATGGATGTTATCAAAAACATCGCTGACTAATACTTGACGCTTAAATAATCTATCAAGTAATGGAGATTACGCTTGACAAGTTGCTGGCAAGCCGTGACCGCAGAGTGGAAATGCAACAACAGTTGAGGGAAAAATACCCCAACCTCACTCTTGTGTGCCTCACGGTAATAATGCCAGGAAACGTCAAGCGTAATCTTTCCTCTTTAATCGCCTCACACGCAGCTATCAACGCTTTAATTGAGCGATTTAGCGGAAACATTGTCGATATTATCACACGCGACTTGGAAACGGGATATGAGGCTTTCCTTATCACCGACCTCTCGCAGCGTGATGCAAAGATAATTGCTTGCGACATTGAGGACAGCCATCAGTTAGGAAGGCTTTTCGACATCGACATCCTCGACAATGACGGAGTGCCAGTAAAGCGCGACACGGTGGGCTACAGTCCTCGCCGTTGTCTGATGTGTGACAATGAGGCTCGCTACTGCATGCGCAACCGCACCCACACCCCACAAGAACTGAATGCACAAATCCAAATGATGATTGACTCCTATGTTCAACAACTATGACATAGTGGAAATGCCATTGTCGGTAAGACGCAATCGCACTATAGTCGAGGATTTCCTTGCCAAGAGTGATTTGCGCCTCGACGACGTGGACTACTATGCCGCTGTAGTTGACCGTGACAGCTACAAGATGCTTGCCGGAGGAGGTTTCAAGGACGACATCATCAAGTGCATCGCCGTCGATGACTCCTTGCGAGGCACTGGCATGAGTCAACAACTCATCTCGCACCTGATGTCGCAGATGTCGAGCCTTGGGCATAACAACGTTAAAGTGTTCACAAAACCAGGCAATGCCGACATCTTCGAGAGTCTTGGTTTTAAGACGTTGGGCGAGAGCAGCAAGGCGATTCTGCTTGAGAATGGGCTTGAAGGTCTTTCTGCATATTGCAGTTATCTCAAGTCGCTCAAGCGTGATGGCAAGAACGGCTTGATTGTGATGAACGCCAATCCGTTCACTCTTGGGCATCAACACCTTGTGGAACAGGCAGCAAAGCAGGTCGAGAACCTTTATGTCATAGTTGTTGGCGAGGATAGATCGCAATTCTCAAGCGAAGAGCGACTTGCAATGGTAGTGGCGGGATGCGCTCATCTCAAGAATGTGACTGTGTGTCACGGCAGTAGCTACATCATCTCGGCTGCCACTTTCCCTTCCTATTTTATCAAGCAAGCCAGCGATGCCGCCTGTGCGCAGATAGAGCTTGACCTCGACATCACTGCACGCCACATCGCGCCGGCTTTAGGAGCGACAATTCGTTTTGTTGGCAGTGAGCCTTCCGATGAACTCACCAGCCATTACAACGAGGCTATGCAGCGCATCTTGCCTGAGCATGGCATTGAGGTTGTGGAATTGCCGCGAGTGGAGAAAGACGGCAAGGCAATAAGCGCATCTACAGTTAGGCATTTGCTTAGCATTGGCGATTTTCACAACGCTAAGGATATGGTTCCAAGCACATCGCTCCCCTACCTTGTGTCGTGGTTGGCTGTCAACGCTTTGAAGCAAGAGTTAGAACTCACTCCCAAGCCCGGTCTTATCGATACTCATGACAACGGCGCCCACACCGATATGGATTACGGCATCATGCTCAAGAGCATAAATGCTCTGAGACCATTCTTCGCCCGACTTGCCACTATGAGCTTTGGCGCCACCACACCCTATGTTTCAGAAATTCAGCAATTAGGCATCGAAGCAGAGAAAATGATGCTTGCCGCAACTGGTGGAGTAAACACCCATCGCGGCGCTCTGTTCTCAATGGGACTGGCAGTGATTGCCGCTTGTCAAATGCTTGCTAACCACAAAGACTGGAGCGAGACTATTGCCGCTATTGCTAAGCAAATGCATGGCGGAATCAACACTCATGGCGCAACCATCAAACGTGAACACCGAGTTGCCGGGGCTCTTGAGCTTGCACAAAATGGCTACAAAATTCTTTTTGATGGTTGGTTAAATTTCTACTTCAACAATCAAGATGATGAGTTTGTCCAGCACAAGACTTTATTATTAATAATGAGTGAGCTTGACGACACTAACGTCATACACCGTGTGGGCTATGAACAAGCTCAGCAAGTGAAACGCGACTCACGGCATCTGCTCGAGAACTTCAGCATCGAGGGTCTGGAGCAAATGAACGAGCGTTTCATTGCCGAGAACATCTCTCCTGGCGGTGCTGCCGACATGCTGTCGCTCACCATTTTCCTATCTTCAATAATCAAAAAAGACAATAATTAATTTATTTTTTAATAGTTATAACTAATTAAATTTTCTAAATTCACTATGGTAGAATTAATCAAACATGGAGTTTACTTGGTTGACGGTGCCGAAATCCGCACCGACGCTAATGGCATGCCTACTCCCGATGAGGCACGCGAAAACACTATCACCTACGGCATTCTGCGCTCACACGACGTGGATGGCAGCAAGGGCAAGAAGATGAGAATTCGCTTCGACGCTATGATGTCGCACGACATCACCTACGTGGGTATTATCCAAACAGCTCGCGCCAGCGGTCTCGACAAGTTCCCATTGCCCTACGCAATGACCAACTGCCACAACTCGCTGTGTGCCGTGGGCGGAACAATCAACGAAGACGACCATGTGTTTGGTCTCTCGGCTGCCAAGAAGTATGGTGGCATCTACGTTCCCGCTAACCAAGCAGTTATCCACCAGTATGCCCGTGAGGCAATGGTGAAATGCGGCAACATGATTCTGGGTAGCGATAGCCACACTCGCTATGGCTCGCTCGGTAATATGGGCGTAGGCGAAGGCGGCGGCGAGCTCGTGAAGCAGCTCCTCAAGAACACTTGGGACATCAACGCTCCTGAGGTTGTATTGGTATGGTTAGAGGGTAAGCCTCGCAAGGGTGTTGGTCCTCACGATGTTGCCATCTCTCTCGTGAAAGCTACTTTCGAGAGCGGTTTCGTGAAGAACAAAGTTCTTGAGTTTGCAGGCCCTGGCGTTAAGGAGTTGCCTATCGACTTCCGTAACGGTATCGACATCATGACTACCGAGACCACTTGCTTGAGCTCTATCTGGGTTACCGACGACGAGGTTAAGCACCACTACGAGATTCACAAGCGTCCACAGGACTACCGTGAGCTCAAACCAGGCAACGTGGCTTACTACGACGCCATGATTAAGATTGACCTCTCAACTCAGGAGTCGATGATTGCTCTGCCCTTCCACCCATCTAACGCTTACACCATCCATGAGCTCCAGGAGAATCCTGTTGAAATCTTGAAGGCTGTTGAGGAAGATGCTAAGAAGCGCTTTGGCGACAAGATTCAAGTTGACCTCGTTGACAAGGTTATCGACGGTAAGGTTCACGCCGACCAGGGTATCATCGCTGGCTGCTCGGGCGGTACTTACGACAACCTCAGTGCTGCCGCTTCTATCATGAAGGGTGCAAGCATTGGCAACGACTACTTCACCATGAGTGCCTATCCACAGTCAGTGCCCGTTTATCTGGCTACTACCCGCAACCGCATCGCCGAGGAGTTGCTTGAGGCTGGCGTAGTAATCAAACCCGCATTCTGCGGTCCTTGCTTCGGTGCTGGCGACGTGCCCAGCAACAATGGCCTGAGTATTCGCCACACCACCCGCAACTTCCCCAACCGCGAGGGTTCTAAGCCAGGTCAGGGTCAAATTTCGCTCGTTGCTCTGATGGACGCTCGTTCTATAGCAGCAACTGCTGCTAATGGTGGTGTTATCACCGCCGCTACCGATGTTGACTACACCGACGACCACAAGCCTTACGACTTCGACGAGCGCGTTTATCAGCGTCGCGTTTATAACGGATATGAGCAGGCCGACCTTAACGAGGAGTTGAAGTATGGTCCTAACATCAAGGACTGGCCCAAGATGTACCCCATGCAGGACAACATGCTCCTTGAGTTAGCTGCCGTGATACACGACCCTGTTACTACTACTGACGAGCTTATTCCTTCGGGCGAGACCTCGAGCTACCGCTCTAACCCACTGAAGCTCTCGGAGTTCGCTCTCGCGCGTCGCGTTCCTGAGTACGTTGGCTTGAGCAAGCGCATCCAGGCACAAGACCTCGAGCGTCGTGCCGGCAACACTCCCGATAACGTTGCTGCTGCTCTGGCTAAGGTTGGCGCTAAAGCCGAGGAGAGATCGGAAGAGCGT
>CALAVD010000195.1 GCA_937892085.1 uncultured Prevotellaceae bacterium | reverse complement strand
GGCGACCACCGAGATCTACACTCTTTCCCTACACGACGCTCTTCCGATCTGTTGCACCACTGGTAGATGGGCTGGAACAGGTTGGTGGCAATCATGCCGTAGGTGCCGTAAGGCTCTAATAGTGTGAGTGCTGCTCCTGCTCCCAGAGCAAAAGCGATGATAAACACCAGCAGCACCGGGTAGCGCAGCCATTTCATCTCTTTAGAATAGGTGAAGCGGTTTTTCTTGCGCTTGCCGTGTAGCCACGAGATGAGGTCTTGCATCACGCCAAGCGGACATATTACCGAGCAGTAGATGCGCCCGAACACCAGTGTGAGCAGCACCAGCGCTGCGATAACAATAAAGTTTGCCGCCAGCACAGCAGGGAAGAATTGCATCTTGGCTGTCCATCCTAACCATCGGTGCAGCGTGCCGGTGAAGTCAAGGAAAAGCAGTGTCACTGCCACAAAGCAGAGCACAGCAAGGATGCGTCTTATTGTCTTTAGCATAGAATAGTTATTAGTGAAATAGAAATTAGTTAGTAGTCGATTGGTAATTTTTGCAAATTTACAAAACAATTGAAAGATTATTAATAGTAATATATGATAAATTTTGTTTTTTTGTAAAAATATAAAATCTTATCAACTCCTGAGTGTGGTCGCCGTTATCAAACTAATATTAAGTTTGCGCGAGTTGTTAACTATAGAAGCACAAAAAATCAAGGGTCGCACAGCTGGTGTGCGGCCCTTGATGGTTATGGGGGTGAAAGGTTATGTGATATAACCTTATAGGTTAAACGTTTCTACTCGTCGTCGGCAAAGCCGGTGTATCGGAAACCGCTCACCTTCACAACGTCGCCCTCGAGATAAGGAGCAAGCACGTCGTCGGAGAAGGTGATGTAGTACTCGATGTAGTCGGCTGGCATGCCACTGGGAGTGGTAGTGCCGTTTTTCACAATTTTACCGCCGGTGATGGTGACACGTTCGCCTCCGTAGTTGGTGCCGCCATAGAGGTTCTCGGCATCTGTAACACTACTGAATGTCATTGTGCTTGGGTCAACATTGATTTCCACCTGATAGGGGTAGTAGTAGCAGATGTCATCAACAAGGAACATCTTGGTGGCATCATTGGCAGCGGTGTTGCAAGTAGTGATGTTGTATACCCCATCACCAAACCAGTCGGGGTCATCCACTTCGCCAGTCTCTGGGTTGACAGCCGACACGTGAATGTGCCACTCGCCTGCCATTTCGACTGTTGCCGTGTTCTCAACTTCGTCTTTCTCGCATGACGCAAATGTCAGGCTCATCAAGATTGCCAAAATGGGAATTATAAAATATTTCTTCATAATTATATTCTATTAAATAGTTTACTAATTATTAGTTGGCCTTGTGAAGAACAACGTCCATCACTACAACACTCGCATAGGAAGCGAAGTAAGAGATAGTACCTGTTGCGTCGTCATATTTACCACCTTCAATATAGTCAAGACTGTCGCCCCATGCATTGATGTGACTGCTGATGAGGCTAATGTTGCCATCATTGTCAAGACTTACATAACCGGTCATGCAACCGAGGCTACTGCCGTAATTGGCGCGGAAGCCACGCACTTGGTCGTACCAGCCACCCAACAGGTCGTTGCAATAATAGAAGCCCGGGGCAAGCTTGGTGAACTTAATGCCGGTACACTGGCTGGTGTAGCCATAGCTGGCTGCATAGGCCGAGAATGGGTTCCTGGCGGCACCATACTTCGACTCGGTCATGTCGGTATTGTAAGTGCCTTCAAGATCAAGAGTTACTGAGGGGTCGCAGACGCACACTGTGCGAGTAACCGACGACCAGTAACCGTCGCTACCCTGTGCCGAATAGGTCACATAGTAGAAACCCATAACATCGGTATCGATGTCTTCAACGCCATCGACAATAATCTTATTGGTGACATCATTGGTGTTTCCTGTGTTCTTGTCGTAGAGTGTGCCGGTGCAACCGGGATCCACAAACTCAGTGCCCACAGGAACAATCATGAACTCATCACCTAGCATCGTGAAATCTACATAGTAGGTGGTATCAGTCAAGCCTTCGGTATCCTTGTCGCAGGAGTTTAGCGCCAAGACCATCAGAGCTCCGATTGCTAAATATTTAAATATCTTCATAATATAATCTGTTTAAGTGTTAGCCTATACTAAAATTACTTAGCCCAGAATACAGGAGCGTTATCACCAGGATAGGTGGGAGAGTTCTGGTTACGGTTAGCCGACGACTCGGCGTAGGGGAAGCGTTGCAGAATGCCGGTCAGGGCAGAGTTCACGTTGATGGGGTGATACAATGTTCCTGCGGCGACTGCATCGGGATTATAGTTATCGGTCGAGGGGTTGTAAACCTGCTCACCCATAACGTTGCTCATTGCAGGATAGCCAAGGCGACGGAGCTCGCACCAAGCCTCAAAGCTGTTGTATCCCGAGAGGTCTACCCACTTCTGGATACCGATAGAACGCTTGTAGTTAGACATGTCGAGTGGATAGGCGGCAAGTACTGCATCTACTCCTGCCATGTCAACAGCAGCCTCTTTGTGAGCTGTGGCAAGTCTGTTGGCACGGTTAAAGGATGCCGTGATAGCCGAAGCATAGTACTCTTTTGCCTTTGATGCGTTGTTGTTCTTTGCATAGTACTCGGCGATGAGGAAGTCGATTTCCGAAAGGCTGATCATCACAACGGGATCATCGAAGTGAGCGTTGGGACGGCACCAATAAGAGGTCTTGTAGGTTGATGTGGTAGAGAAGTTGGTGCCACTTACGCCACCCTTATACTCTCCGTCGTTGTTGGGATTGAAATATGCTTCCAGTCGAGTGTCGTTGCAGCCTTCCATGGTGTTCAGCAGAGCCACGTTCAGGATGATGTTGATTTGAGAAGCACCATAGCTCGAGAACGCATCCTCAAGGAAGAATGGGTTGGCCTGACCGGCCTCGTTCTTCCAGCAACCGGCGAACTCAACGTCGGCAGTTGGGAAGTTGTTCTGGCTGATGAGTGCGCCAATCTGGCTGTTCACGTCCTTAACACCACTCTCGCGGGTGAGGATGCGAAGCTTGAGGGCGTTGGCAAACTGAATCCAGTCGTTGGCTTTGCTGCCAGGGAACAGGAGACTGGTTGCCATCTGCTCTGAACCGTTAACTTTCTCAAGGGCTTCGTTGATCTCGGCGAGAATGCCGTCGTAGATTGTCTGACCGTCATCGTAGGCAGGGGTGAGGTTGTTAAGGTCAAGTGCCTCGGTGTATGGCACCTCTCCGTAGCAGTCAACAAGCAACTGATAAGCGAAAGCGCGCAGCACAGTGGCAGCGAGGTAGTTGCCCCACTCCTCGTGTTGTGCGGCATAATCGCGAACATACTTGAGGTTGTTAAGTGCACGGGTGTTGAGCTGACGATACATTGAGCTCGAACGAGTGGCACTCTGACGGAACTCGCTGTAGTCAAGGTAGTTGCTAGTACCAAACTCTTGTGAGTAGTGCTGAGCAAAGTATCCTCCCACGGTGCGCAAGTAGTCGCCGTAGCTGTGTGCAATGTTCATCTCGGCAGCCGGTAGCATCATGTCGGGAGTCATGTTCTCCTCGGTGGGAGAGTTGGGGTCCTGGTTGATGTCAAGGTAGTCGTCGCACGATGTGGCGGCCAAACCAAGAACCAAAAGACTTGCTAAAAATATCTTTTTCATAATCTTATTCTCCATTAAAAATTAGTACTTAATGCTAAGATTCAAACCAAACACGCGGCAGCTGGGGTTGCTGTAAAGCTCACCAAATCCACCAGCCAAGTCGGTACCTGTAGTAGTCGACTCTGGATCCACGTCATAGTTGTCACGGGCTGTCCAAGTGAACAGGTTGTTTCCGAACAATGTGATAGCCACATTACTGAGCTTTGCCTTGTTAACCCACTTCTTGGGGAGCTCCCAGGTGAGGCTCAGGTTGCGCAGCTTAGCGAAAGTGCGGTCAACGAGATAGTACTCGCCACCCTGACCCATTCCATAATCGTTGAAGTAGTCTTGAAGTCCACCGTCGCTCATAATAATAGGTGTAGTGTTCTCAACATAGCCGCCATTGCCATCGCTAACCACCGAGTTAGGAATAATGAATGGACGACGCATGTTGTAGTCGGTAACGTAGGCATTACCAACAAACTGCATCAAGTTCTTGGTGCGAGAGAACATAGAGCCTCCGTAGCGCACGTCGAGTTGAGCGCTCAGCGTGAGTCCGTAAGCACTGATCGAGGTGTTCACACCGCCTGTCCACTTGTGGTTCATGTCGCGGCCAGTGTCAAGTGTCTCGCTGCTGAGAACGGGTTGTCCGTAACTGTCAACAACTGGGTGAACTACGCCAGCTGCATCGGTATAGGTCTCGGGCAAGTAGGTGTAGTAAGAACCCATGGGCTTGCCTTCCTCGGCATACATGTAAACGGCGTCGTTGCCGGCCGAGAAGCTGTAGATGGTAACCTTGCCACCCTCAAGACTTGCGGGCATCGAGAGAACCTTGTTCTTGTTGAGGGCGAAGTTGAAGCCCAAATCCCAACGGAACTTGTCGGTGAGAATGGGGGTGGTGTTAACGAGCAACTCGATACCACGGTTGCGAACCTTACCAAAGTTGGTAACCACGCTGTTGTAACCGGTTGCAGGGTCTACAGGGAGTGTGAAGATTTGGTCTTTTGTCACACGATTGTAGTATGTGAAGTCGATTCCCAAGCGTGAGTTGAAGAACATGAGGTTGAGACCTGCCTCAAACTCGGTGGTCATCTCAGGCTTCAAGCTCTTGGAACCTGCCGAAGCGGCTGCCTGGAATGCGTTGATACCACCAAATGGGAACTCAATGTCGGTACCGCTATAGTAGCCACTGGCAAATGCCTGAACGAAGCGAGGATCTACCATGTAGGGGTCGGCGTCGTTACCGGTTCTACCGTATGCGATGCGAGCCTTACCAAAGGTGAGAATGTCGTTGCGTGGAATCAGACGAGTGAAAATCCAGCTCAAGGTGGCGCCAGGATAGAAGTAGCTGTTGGCACCAATAGGCAGAGTGGATGACCACTCGTTACGGCCTGTGAGGTTCAGGTAAATCATGTCGTCCCAGCCTAATGTCACGTCTCCAAAGAGGGCTACCTGGCGGCGCTTGCTCTGTGACTCGGTGAGGGTAGAACGGGTAGCACCGTTGCTCAAATCCCAGAAGCCGGTCTCGAAGGTGAGTCCATCGGTCTGGCCTACCATTGAGGTAGCGTAACGCTCGTTGAGGTTCACACCTGCGATAGCAGCAAGGCTAAGCTTCTCGTCAAGGAAGTTGCGGGTGTAGTCGGCAAGGAAGTCGTGGTTGAGCTCATAGCGGCGACCATAGGCGCTGTATACCCAGCCGTCCTGGTTCATGTTGCTTGGAGCATAACCCATATCATCGTCGATGAGAGCGTCGTCGAGTGCGATTTGAGGATAACCAATCTTGCGGTCGTAGTCGGTATAGTCGAAACCGAAGCGATAAGTCAATGTCAAATCCTTGATGGGGTTGATGTCGGCTTGAACCTTGCCGCGCATCTGCTTCGAGTCAACGTGGTTGTAGTTGTTCTCGATTGCCCAGTAGGGGTTGGTGATTCCGTAAGGTGTGAGGTAGGCCTCGGGGGTGTTGAAGGCATTGCTCAAATCCTTCAGGTCGACAATACTGATGTCGCGTGGGAACTCAAGAAGACCGTCAATCACTGAAGTACCTTGGAAACTGCCCACCATGTCGTTCTGCGACTTGGCATAGCTGATCGAAGATGTGAGCTTCAGCCAGTCGGTAGCCTCATAACTTCCACGGAAGTCGAGGGTGTTACGCTTGTAAACGTCCTTCTTTCCGGGAAGTATACCATTGTCACTGGAGTAGTTATAAGATAGGTAATAGGTAACCTTGTTGTCGGCCGAAACGCCACTGAAGGCGATTGAGTGGTTGTGTGACCAGCCAATGTCGAAGAAGTCCTTCACGTTGTTCTCCTTGGCGTCGAATGTGTGAATGCGCTGCTGGTGGTTCCAGATGGGACCGTAGATTTGAGTAGAGCCGTCCAAGCGTGGTCCCCAAGAGCCGTTCTCAATGTAGGTCTGAGTACCGTTCCAACCTTGTCCCCAGTTGTTCTGCATCTTGGGAAGCAGGCTCACCTGGCGGGCTTGAACGCTACCATTGTACTCAATGGAGAAGTTCTTGCCGTCGCCCTTCTTTCCTTGCTTGGTGGTGACGATGATTACACCATTGGCAGCGCGGCTACCATAGAGTGCGGTAGCGGCAGCACCCTTGAGCACTGTCATGCTCTCGATGTCGTTAGGCGAGATGCTTGCGATACCACCAGCGGCCTGAGCTTTACCTTGGCCAGTGAGTGTGGTGCTCTGCAAGGGCACTCCATCAACTACATAGAGAGGCTGGTTGCTACCATTGATAGAGCTGAAACCACGGATGATAACCGAGTTGGCAGAACCTGGGTCACTCGAAGTTGCCTGAACTTGCAGACCGGCAACCTTACCATTTAGCGAGTTCATCGCGTCGGTGGTGTGAGCGCCCGAGATGTCGTCGGCTTTCACCTGTTGAGCAGCGTAACCCAGAGATTTCTGCTTGCGGGTAATACCCATGGCAGTAACCACAACCTCCTCGAGGGTGTTGTTCTCTTCTTCAAGGGCTACTGTTAAATAACTTGCAACCGCAACGGTTTGTGGCACGTAACCCACATAGCTGATTTTGAGCTGTGTCACGTTGTCGTTTACGGTTACTGTAAATTCACCGTCAATGTCGGTTGCAGTGCCCTGATTAGAGCCCACGGCCTGAACGGTAGCGCCGATCAGCGGCTCATTGTCAGTTGCACTAACGACCTTACCTTTAACGGTTTTGGCCGATGCACCCAAAGCAATGAGGCACACGACCATCAGAGTTGATAAAAGTCTCTTCATACAGTAAACAATTAATGATTAAACTTC
>CALAVD010000194.1 GCA_937892085.1 uncultured Prevotellaceae bacterium | reverse complement strand
GGATGCCCCGAGTCTCATTTTCATTATGCATTGTGATTTATTGAATTATCACATTATCGCATCATTATCTTGCTTGACTCTCGTGAGCCGTCGGTGTATTCCTTGATGATGATGTTCACGCCCTGGAATGGAGTGCTCGACTCAACGCCCATCATGTTGTAGTAGCGTGTGCACTTGAGAGCGCGCATGCCGCTGGCCTTGTCGGGAGTGATGGTCTCGATGGCGGTCATTATCTGCTCGTCACTAAGATATACAGGACAAACAGTGTACTTGCCTGTCGAAGCGGTCTGAGCTTTTGCATTCACATCACCAGAAGTAGCAGACGACTGATTAACCTTGATAATTGCATACCAACCTTTGTAGCCTTCTCCCTCACTAAGATAATTCTCACCAGGATACTGGCCACAAAGCTCCATCTGCCCTGGTTGAAAATCTGTAAAGTTGTAACCGTCTTGGTTGAACTTATCAAAATAGCTCCAGTCAACAACAAACTCGCCATCAAAACCGCTATTGCTATTAGTATAGGTGGGTTCTATAAATTAATAAAATGTTGAGATGGGTTCTTGGCTGTTTTTGTTTCTTTTCGGCATCTGCTTCGTTAAATCCTTGCAACATAGCCCGCTATGCCGCTGCTGCTTTAACTTCGCATCTGCTCGAAAATAAATCAAAAACACCTCAAGTTAATTTATAGAACCCACCTATAGAAATATTCATGTCCATCATTATCTTCGTGATATATGCCCCAGTCCATAATGGCGAACTCGTTAGGTTTGGGTTCTACAAAAAAGTACCATTCCTTCTCACCATTGCGATACTGATAACAAGAGCCATTCAAATGTATGGGAGTGAAGTGGTTTGGTTGATACACATCATCACCTGCTGAACCCACATTACTAATAGAGATGGCTGTGAAAGTGGGGTTTACGCTATTGGTCTTAGTTCCATAGAGTGTAAATGGCTTGCCAATGAGGTCAATAAGGGTTTCGGCATTTACCAGTCCGTCCTCGCTTGGATAAATCTCAACCCAGTTGCTCTGGTCATAGTCGCGAGATTGCAGAACAGAACCATCTTCATTGCCATCATTAACGGTCTTGGCAAAGTCCTTATAACCCATACCGTTCACGCTCTTGTTGTTGTAGTCGTTGTCACCCTTAGCCAAGAGAGTGCCCTTCACACGGCTGTACCACACACCCTGCGAGCGCACTTGCATTTATCACTATTCAACTCCCATTGCAAGAGGTTGTTGTTTCTTAGATAATCTTCAAAATCTTCTTTAAGTTCGCCTAAACTTCCTCGAGCTATATTTAGTAGATGAATATTAGAGTAGGTTGAGGTGGCTCCATCAATATTGCCTTCAACAATATTCTGCTTCACCGATCGTGCCGCTTGCTCCATCTGACCTATGGTGCGATCTTCAGGCTTCATAAATCGCCGAGAAAAATACACCGCTCCGGCATATACACACATCGCCTTTTGATAGGCAAGAAGGTTTTTGTGATTGCCGAGAGATTTGAAGAACTTAGCCATGGTTGATTTTTTTGAGAGTTGATGGGGATTATAGGAAAGATAGGGGTGGATGGGAATTATAGGAGTGAAAGGCAGTGATGGTGTATATCTCCCATATCTCACATATCTCTTAGCTATTCTTATCCCACACCACCTCTTCTACGTTGCTGGTGACGTTGCAGTGGCGGGCAAGGATGAAGAAAAAGTCGCTCAGGCGGTTGAGATAGCGCTGGGCGAGGGGGTTGAGGGGTTGCTCGGCAGCGAGGGTCACCACGCGGCGCTCGGCTCGGCGTGTCACGGTGCGGCAGATGTCGCAGCACACCGAGGCTTGTGTGCCGCCAGGCAGGATGAAACCGCGCATGGGTGGCAGTTGCTCGTCGAGGGTGTCGATCATCGCTTCTATTGCCTTCACGTCATCGTCGCTCAGACCATAGACTGGAGAAGCCACATCACTCTGCTCGGTTGCGAGGTAAGCACCCAGGTTAAACAGTTTATTCTGAATTTTGAATATTAGCTTTTCCACGTCGGGGTTGGAGCCTTTTATGGCATGAGCGAGTATGCCGATGTGAGCGTTCAGCTCATCGACGGTGCCATAGGCCTCCACGCGGATGTCATCTTTAGCAACTCGTTGGCCGCCAACTAATGATGTTGTACCTTTGTCGCCAGTGAGGGTGTAAACTTTTGATTTCATAACTTGTTTATTTCGTTTAGTTTGTTAATTAGTTCTTGTGAGTTGTTGACGAGGATGGAGCTGGTGATGAGCTGCGAGCGCGAGAACTGCGACTGTGCTGTAATGGCAAGCTGCTGAATCTGAGCGTCGTACATACCATTGTAATTAACCACAACGACTGGTCGCTCGCTGCCTTCTACCACCAGATGCGAGAGTGTTGAAATCCACTCGTCGATGGTACCTAAGCCGCCGGGCAGTACCACAAAGGCATCGCCGTGGGCAATGAGCCTTGACTTGCGGTCGTTGAGGTCATGGGCGAGCACTATCTCGGAGCATAGCGGGTCGGCACGGTGCGCAAACATCTCGGGCACGACACCAATGATGCTCTTGCATCCGGCGTCGTGGGCTGCCTGCGCAGTGATGTGCATGAGGCCGGCGTTAACGCCGCCATAGACCAGCGAGTGGTGGCATTCACCTATCCATAGCCCCACAGAGGAGGCTAAGCCGGTAATCTCCTCCGGCAGGTCATTGTTGGCTGAGCAATAGACTACAACTTTCATTAAGTGTTAAGTGATAAGTGTTAAGTGGGAAAGTGAAGAAAAAAGAACCGTCCCCTTTTCTTCACTTTTTTGTTTTCTTCTTTGCCACTTTGGGGCGTTGTGGCTGGAGTCGCAAGATTAATGCGCTGCGGGCGGGGATGTAGAGCTTGAGCCATCCTAAGCCAGCGCTGTCATAGAGCGGATCGGGCTGGGTGAGGTGCTTCACTCCCTCGTCCCCGTTGCCATAGCCACCGTAGCGTGCATTGTCGCTGTCGATAACTCCGTGATACTCACCTGCCGGTGCCAGAAAACCGTAGTCGCTGAACGACTTCACTGGGTTGAAGTTGAAGACAAAGACCAAGTCGCCACGCATGAAGGCGAGAATCTGGTCGTCGTCCTTGTCCCAGAGTTTGCGAATGGGCAGAGCCTGGAAGTTATGCGTGTCGCCAATGAGGTGCATCACGTCGTTGTCCCAGTTGTTAAGGAACTGGTATTTGAGGTCTTTACGGTCCACGAGGTCCCACTGGCGGCGTGCATACTTGTGGCTCCAACCGTTGCCTTCGCGTGGAAAGTCAATCCACTCGGGATGTCCCCACTCGTTGCCCATGAAGTTGAGGTAGCCACCGTTGATGGTCGAAGCTGTTACGAGGCGTATGAGTTTGTGCAGTGCCATGCCACGGCTCACCACGCCGTTGTCGTCGCCCGTCATCATGTGCCAGTACATCTCCTTGTCGATTAGTCGGAAGATGATGGTCTTGTCGCCCACCAATGCCTGGTCGTGGCTCTCGGCGTAGGAGATGGTCTTCTCGTCGGCACGGCGGTTGGTGAGTTCCCAGAATATCGAGGTGGGCTTCCAGTGCTCGTCCTTCTGCTCCTTGATGGTTTTGATCCAGTAGTCGGGGATGCCCATGGCCATGCGGTAGTCAAAGCCTATGCCACCGTCTTTCACCTTGCGTGCCAGTCCAGGCATGCCGCTCATCTCCTCGGCGATGGTGATGGCATGTGGGTTCACCTCATGGATTAGTTTGTTGGCAAGAGTGAGATAGGTGATGGCGTTGGTGTCCTGATTGCCGTTGTAGTAGTCCTCATATCCGCCGAAGGCCTGTCCCAACCCATGATTATAGTATAGCATCGACGTGACACCATCGAAGCGGAAGCCGTCGAACTTATATTCCTCAAGCCAGAACTTGCAGTTGCTCAGCAGGAAGTTGAGCACGGCGTTCTTGCCGTAGTCGAAGCACAGCGAGTCCCATGCGGGATGCTCGCGCTTGCCATCGCCATAGAAGTAGAGGTCGTAGCTGCCATCGAAGCGTCCCAAGCCCTCCACCTCGTTTTTCACGGCGTGAGAGTGCACGATGTCCATGATCACGGCAATGCCCTGTGAGTGTGCGTCGTCGATAAGGTGCTTGAGCTCCTCGGGGGTGCCAAAGCGGCTCGATGCGGCATAGAAGCTCGACACATGGTATCCAAATGAGCCATAGTAGGGATGCTCTTGTATCGCCATAATCTGGATGGCGTTGTAGCCGTCGGCAGCGATGCGTGGCAGTATGTTGGTGCGGAACTCCTCATAGGTGCCCACGCCCTCGCGGTTCTGCGCCATGCCGATGTGGCACTCATAGATGAGCAGCGGAGCCGTGTTGGGCTTGAAGTTCTTCTTCTTCCACTGATAAGGCTCGGCTGGTGCCCAGGCCTGTGCAGAGAAAATCTTGGTCACGTCGTCCTGCACCACGCGGTTAATCCAGGCAGGGATGCGCTCGCCCTCGCCGCCGTTCCACTTCACGCGGAGCTTGAACAGGTCGCCGTGCTTCATCTGCTTGTCGCTGAGCTTCAGCTCCCAGTTGCCGTTCTTCAGGGGCTTCATCTTGTACTTCTCGTCCTGCTGCCAGCCGTTGAAGTCGCCGATGACATAAATCTCGGTGGCGTTGGGGGCCCATTCGCGCAGCACCCATCCCTTCTCCAGTTTGTGCAGACCGAAGTAGAGGTAGCCCGAAGCAAAGCTGCTCAGGGTCTGCTTGCCGTTCTGCGTCAGGTCGTTCAGTTTCCATTCGGCATGGTCGTGCCGTCCGCGGATAGCCTCTTCGTAGGGTTCCAGCCATCCGTCATTCTTTACCAGCCCGATGTGCTTCACTGCGGGGGCCTTGGTCGATTTCCTTGTTGTTGCCATAATGTTTTTATGCTTTTACTTTAAAGATGACTTTCTGGATTTCGGGTGCGTCGCTGACGCAAGGCGCATGACCGTCCTGCGGGAAGAAGATGGCGAACTCGCCCGGCTGCACCGTGACGTAGGTCTTGGCCAGTCCGGGATAGAACGTGATGTCCTTCTCGGCATTGTACTCGGCCT
>CALAVD010000193.1 GCA_937892085.1 uncultured Prevotellaceae bacterium | reverse complement strand
GGCGGCGGTGGCGGCAGCCGTGGCGGCGGTGGCGGTCGTCGATAATTCAACCCTAACGAGATCTTATAATTGGTAATAAAAACGAAATTGATTATTACAATGAAGAAATTATATATTGCATTATTGCTTGCTGGGGCATCGCTCATGGCAAGCGCGCAGGCAACATTTGACGTTTTGAAAATGTCGGAGACAGAGTTGAGCGGAACATCTCGCTACATGTCGATGGCGGGAGCCTTTGGTGCTCTCGGTGGCGACGTGTCGGCAATATCACAGAATCCTGGCGGTATAGGCGTTTATCGCAGCAGCGACATCTCGGCTACTATGAATGTCAACTTTTTATCGACTAAAACTTTAAGCGACAAATTGAGCGACACCAAGTTTTGGTTCAACAATGTGGGATATGTAGGTTCAATGAAGATTGACAGCGACTTCTTCAAGTATTTCAACTGGGGATTCTCGTTCAGCCGCATCAACTCCTTCCAGCGCCGCTATCAGGGTGGATATAGCACAGGTCACTCTCTCACTAACAAGATTGCCGATAACCTGAATGCCGGCAACTGGGTGGCTCAAAACCTCTCTGCCAATCAGTACGACGGAAACATCTTCTACGATTGCAACGCTCCCTGGTTAGGTATACTTGCATATCAGTCATATCTGATTAACAACAATTATGATGGCTCGTTCAAAGGTCTTGCAACAAATGGCACAACTGGTGTCGCCAATTTCTATGTTGACGAGAAAGGTCACACCGACGAGTATAACATCACCTTAGGTGGTAACTTCAAGAACACCGTGTACTGGGGCTTGAATTTCGGTATCACCGACCTGCGTTTCGACAGTTATCAGTATTATGGTGAGGATCTTGATAATGCTGAAATCTATGACTATAATTCAGATCTACTTATTAAAAATCATGAACTGAATGCTGGTTATCGTAGTTATCTTGATTACACAGGTGAAAATATTGTTGGTTTGACTAATGGCTATGCCGGCTTCGACTTCCAGTCGTACCAGGAAACCCGCGGTACTGGTTACAACTTCAAGTTTGGTGTGATTGTAAAACCCATTAACCAACTTCGTATTGGTGCAGCTTTCCACACTCCCACCTACTATGACATGAAGGACCATTACAAGGTGCAGAGCGGAGTAGACTTAAAAGCCAACGGCGACACCGAGATGTGTCAAGGCTACACCGAGACAGGTGAGAATCGTTACTACGACGAGTATCGTTACACTATCAAGACTCCATGGAAGTTCTTGGGTAGCCTCGCTGTGGTGCCAACAAGCAAAGGCTTAATCAGTTTGGATTATGAATATGTGGGCGCCAACACTATGCGCTGTGGCGATGAGGGCGGCTACAACTACGACGGCACCGAGTATATGATTAAAGACCAGCTTCAAGCAGTTCACACCCTGCGTGTGGGTGCCGAGTATCGCGTTACTCCAAGTGTGAGCCTGCGTGCCGGTTATTCTTACCAGACATCACCCGTCAAGGACGAGGTGAAAGGTGTAGCCAACGATAATGTTGACGTGGTTTCGAGCAACTATATGTATCAGTATGACAAGAACAATCAGTACATCACTTGTGGTCTTGGCTATCGCTACAAGAAGTTCTATCTCGATGCTGCCTACGTACATCAAGCCCGCACCAGCCAGTATCACGCTTATCCTGGCGAGCAAGGCGAGGAAGTGAAGGACAACAACAACAAAGTTTCATTGACGTTAGGTTTCAGATTCTGATTATCGCGCCATTGAGCGTAATTAAATAGTGAAATTAGGAGGCATTGTTAATAAAATGCCTCCTTTTTTTGTGCGATTTTGAACCTTTTTCACTAATTTTGAAAACTTTTTCGCAACGACTTATGAACACGGTAAATCTTGAAAATATTGACCTCGACAACGCTGAGTTTCAGAATGCCTGGAACTTGATACGCAACACGCGGCGCTCGGTTTTCCTCACGGGCAAGGCAGGTACCGGCAAGAGCACTTTCCTGAAGTATATTTGTGCCAATACCAACAAGGAGCACGTGGTGTTGGCTCCCACAGGCATCGCTGCCGTGAACGTGGGCGGGCAGACGTTGCATTCGTTTTTCAAGATTCCGTTCAAGCCCCTGTTGCCCGATGATCCTGACTTCTCGCCACGCCGCATTCGCAAGACGTTGCGCTACTCGGCGCAGAAAGTGAAGCTGATTAAGAAGCTGCAACTTATTATCATCGACGAGATTTCGATGGTGCGCTGCGACATCATCGACTTTATCGACAAGGTGCTTCGCATCTACTCGGGCAACATGCGTGAGCCGTTCGGCGGCAAGCAGTTGCTCTTCGTGGGCGACATATTCCAGCTGGAGCCAGTGATAACCCGCGACATGCGTGAGATATTGCGTCGATACTATCAACAGTTCTTCTTTTTCAATGCTCGGGTGTTTAACAGCTTAGGATTGATACCCATAGAGCTGCGCAAGATTTATCGTCAGACCGACAGCGCTTTCATCGCCATGCTCGACCGTGTGCGACTGAGCCATGCCAGCGACAGCGACCTGCAACTGCTCAACAGCAGGTGCGACCTTGAATATCAGGAACCTGACAATAGCCTTGTGATGACACTCGCCACACGCCGCGATACTGTGGATTCCATCAACGATGCCCACATGCAAGCCCTCGACACTCCTGAATATGTTTTCATGGGCGAGATAACCGACGTCTTCCCCGATAATGACTTGCCTACCAACAAAGAGCTTACGCTGAAGCTGGGTGCGCAAGTGATTTTCATCCGCAACGACCGAGAAGGGCGGTGGGTGAATGGCACGTTGGGCAAAGTGTCGAGAGTTGACGAGACAGGCATTGAGGTGGAGCTGGAGAATGGTGACGGATATGTGCTCGAACCAGAGATTTGGGAGAATGTGCAGTATTCCTACGACGAGAAGGAAAAAAAGGTGATAGAGAATGTGGTGGGCACTTTCAAGCAATATCCCATCAAGCCGGCTTGGGCGCTCACGGTGCACAAGAGCCAGGGACTCACGTTCAACAATATTGTCATCGACTTTGCCGGTGGAGCGTTCTCAAGCGGGCAGACCTACGTGGCACTGTCGCGATGCACTTCGCTCGAGGGCATCACACTGCTCAAACCATTGTCGCAGCGCGACATTATCGTCAATACCGCCATCGTTGACTTCAGCCGGCAGTTCAACAATCAGGCAGTCATCAACGATGCAATGCTTGTGGAGAAAGCTAATGGTCTTTACACGATGGCATCTATCGCTTTTGACCACGACGATTTTGCACGCGCTGTTGATTGCTTCGCTCAGGCCATGGAGATTCACAACGTGATTAACGACCCACTGTCGAAGCGTTTCATTAAGCATAAGTTCAACAAGTTTGAGAAGCTGAAGAAGAAAATCAAGACTCTGGAGGAGGTGATTGACTCGCAGAACAAGCAGTTGCTTGAACTGGCAGGAGAGTTCACAGCCATGGGCGACCAGTCGATGGGGCTCGGCACTCTGGCTGGGGAGGATGAGGTGGCTTACGGCAATGCCAAGCCACGTCTTGACGAAATTGCCATCAAGTCGGCGCTCGCCAACTATAACAAGGCTCTGCGGCTCAGCGACGGCTATGTGCCCGCCATGCTCGGCAAGGCACGGCTGCTCGACGCGATAGGGGAGAGCAACCAGGCTCTGGAGCAGCTCAATGCTATCCTCGCCAAGAACAAAAACTGCTATGACGCCCTCATGGCACTGGCGGCAATCTGCGAGAAACAGAAAGACACCCCTGCCGCAATAAAAGCTTACAAACGAGCGACAAAAGCCTCACGCACTGCCGTTGAGCCACACTTGCGACTCGCCAGCATCTATGAGACGATAGGTCTCGACGACCTCGCCGACGAGCACCAGGAAATCGCCAAGCAGCTAAGAAAACTACAAAAGAAGCCGCGCCGCAAGAAGAAATGAGGAAACTCGCTTACGAGACTGCGTCTCGTAGTACTCACGCATAACACAACAGTCCTCACCATGCCAAGCATCGATGAGGACTGTGAGTGTTATGAAACTGTGATTACTTGTTCACTTGGAAGCGGTTGAAGCCGTCTTTGAGGTGGGCTACTACTTGGTTGGCTGCTGCGAGGCCGGCGTTTATGTTGGCTTCGGCAGTCTGAGCACCCATCTTCTTGGGAGTGAAGAACACTCTCTCGGGGAATTTCTCTTCGAGAGTGGCTGCGTTCTCGGGTTTCACGTCGGCAACGTAGCGAAGGTCGGTGCGCTCTTCGAGCACAGCTGCGAGGTCTTCCTCGTTGATAACTTCCTTGCGTGCCGCATTGATGAGTGTGCCACCCTTAGGCATAAGCTCGAGAAGGGCACGGTTCACCGACTTGCGGGTTTGATCGTTGGCAGGAATGTGAAGGCTTACGAACTGGTTGTTCTTGTAGAGATCCTCAACACTGTGTACTGGGATGATGCCATCGGCTTCCATCACCTCGTCCTTAACAAATGGGTCGAGGGCGCTAACCTTCATGTCGAAGCCCTTAGCGATGCGAGCCACGTTGCGGCCTACAGCGCCATAGGCGTGGATGCCTAACGTTTTGCCCTTAAGCTCGGTGCCCGAAGTGCCATTGTAGCGGTTGCGGATGAGGCTAACTACCATACCAAAAACGAGCTCGGCAACGGCGTTGGCGTTCTGTCCTGGTGTGTTCATCACGCACACGCCATGCTTAGTGGCTTCGTCGAGGTCGATATTGTCGTAGCCAGCACCAGCACGCACAACCACTTTGAGCTGTGGTGCAGCGTCAAACACTTCTTTGTCAACCTTGTCGCTGCGCACGATGAGCCCTGCGCAATCGGCAACGGCGTTGATCATGTCTTGCTTAGTGCCTTTCTCAACGAGCACCAGCTCATGACCACCTTGTTCAACAACTTCGCGGATGCCAGTAACGGCAGCAGCAGCAAACGGTTTCTCGGTTGCAACTAAAATTTTCATTCTTATAGTTTATTGGTTATGGGTTATGGGTTATTGGTTATGGGTTATTGTTGGAACGTGAAACGGCTTTTTACCTTTCACTTTCCACCTCTC
>CALAVD010000192.1 GCA_937892085.1 uncultured Prevotellaceae bacterium | reverse complement strand
CGACAATGTTCCACTTGTGGCGGCTTCTATGAAAATGTATGCTATTAACCCATCGGATTATGGCTTTGCTGTTGACGGTACATTCTGGCACATGCTCGCATACTGTGCAGGAACCGGTGGCTCAATCTTGATTATCGGTTCCGCTGCCGGCGTAGCCGCAATGGGATTGGAAAAAATTGATTTCATTTGGTATTTGAAACACATTAGCTGGTTGGCTCTTGTAGGTTATTTGGCTGGTGCATTTTGTATTTATTTAGGTTTATAGTTTATGGTGTTAGCATCAATAGTACAATTTTTGGCGGACGCAGCGGTCACACAGGCCGCTCCCGTTGCGGAAGAATTGACCTTTTGGAACATGGCGGTAAAAGGCGGATGGATAATGATTTTCCTTGCCTTGTTCTCTATTGTCGCGGTCTATATTATTGTAGAACGCGCATTCGCAATATCTAAAGCGGCAAAAGAAGATGTGAATTTTATGAACGAGGTGAAGAACTTCGTCGCACAAGGCAAAATCGAAGAAGCTCATATTCGTTGCCAAAGCACTGATTCGCCTGTCGCACGCATGATTGACAAAGGAATCTCCCGCATCGGAAAACCGCTTGCCGACGTACGCGAAGCAATAGAAAATGTCGGTAAACTCGAAGTGGCCAATCTTGAAAAAGGTTTGCCGATGTTGGCTACAATTTCGAGCGTAGGCCCTATGATTGGTTTCTTGGGAACTGTTACTGGTATGGTTCGCGCATTCTATCAGCTCGCTGAGGCTGGTCAGAATAGCAACGTGAGCGTTCTAGCTAATGGTATCTATGAGGCTCTTGTGACCACCGTTGCCGGTTTGATTGTGGGTATCCTTGCCCTATTTGCCTATAACTTCCTCACCTCGCGCGTGAACAAGATCATGAACCGCCTCGAGCGTAGCACAATGGAGTTTATGGACCTGCTCAATGAGCCAGCAAAAAAGTAAAAGTATAATAATTTGAGTTTAGAGTTTAGGGTTTAGAGTGAAACTCACTGCTGCTTTACTATTCTACTACTCAACTCATTTACTACAATAATATGGCACTAAAACGACAACACGAAACATTGTCAATGTTCAGCATGGCTTCGATGACCGACGTCATCTTCTTGCTGCTCATCTTCTTCCTGGTGACATCGACGTTTGTGTTCCCATCGGCGATGGAGGTGAATTTGCCACAAAGCGGCGAGCAGACGGCTATCAAGCCCACCACACGCATCTACATCAACGACAAAGGCGAGATAAAAGCTCAACAGAACTCCGAGACCACACAAGGCGAGCTCAAAGACATTGCTTCTCCCGAGGAACTCAGAGGATTTATGCAGGCGGTAATGAGCAGCGACTCTACACAATATATCGCTCTGCACGCCGACGAGGCTGTGCCTTACGGCAAGATAGTTGAAATCCTCGACATGGGAGCGCAAGTGGGCATAAAAGTGGTTCTCGCCACCAAGCCCAGCAGTGGCAATTACAAGGGTCCCGACGCACAAGGTGAACCCTCAGAACAACAGCCTGAGCAACAACCAGCACAGCAGCCCGCTGCCTCTCAAGAGCCAGTAGCTAATGGCAACACCACAGTGACCACTACGCCTGGCGACGCTAACGCTGTTCCCGCACCCACCAACTCACAATCACGAACCACTGTCACAGTGCAGTAAACGATTTAGAGCAACTAAATGGCAAAAGACAACGATAAAGATAATAAGAGCAAACTACTCTCGGCACTGCTCACGTTGCTGCTGGGAGCAGGCATTGTCGCTACTCTGTTCGTCACCAGCCTGCACTATGAGTACCCACCAAAAGATGCACTGCTGCAACAGCTTCAGGAACCCATAGAATTTGGCGGTGAAGACGAAGAGTTTGTGCAGTTTGAAGAGTTGCTGGCCGATGCCAACAACGAACCAGCAGCGCCTGGTGAGCAGATTGAGCAAGAGGAGACCAACGACCTCCCTCCCGAGCAGCAGGTAGGACAAAACGAATTAGAAGACCAAGGCACCGTCAATGAGCCTCCAAAGCCTCCCGTTGCTACCAAGAAAGAGTCGCCAATGAAGGTGACAGAGCAACCCAAGAAAGAGAAAGAGACAAAGCCGCAGAAGGAGACTGCACCCGAAGCCACCAAGACTAAAAGTCAAGGCGAGACTAAGCCACAGCCCCCTAAAAATCAAAATCAGAACCAAAAATCTGAGAGCCAGAAGAGGGCAGAAAGAGACATCAAGTTCAATAATGGCAACAACGGCAATACACAGGGCGGTAATCCTAACGGCACAATGGGCAAGCCAAGCATCGGTGGAGGGCTCGGTGGATATACCGAAGAGAGCTTCCCTACCGCCGCTTGCCCAGGACCGGGAACGGTGGTAGTGCAGGTAGTGGTAAGCTCCACCGGGGCGGTCACTAAGGCAACGGTAACAGGAGGAACTCTCAAAGGCAATGCCAGAGCCTGCGATATATGCCGTGGACTCGCTTTGAGATCAAGATTTCGCGTGCCCAAAAACACCGCCGTGGAACGCACCGGCACACTCACCTACACCGTCAAGTAAAGCATATACTTTAAAAACTTGAATATAGAGTGCACTTTAAAAAGTGGCATTTTGTGCTGATTCAAATATTCAAACGATTAAAGACGATTAAAAACTAATTGAATATCAATTAAATAAAATTCGTTGAAATTAGTTTAATTCGTGTGCTTTTATTTTTTAAAGTGGACTCAATATAGTAATCATTAATACACTATTATCGCAATGAAAACAGCTTTAAACACTGCTGCGGCTCCTGCCGCTATTGGTCCTTACAGTCAGGGCATCGCTGCCCAGGGTAAAATGATTTTCCTCTCGGGACAGCTGCCCATAGATCCCGCAACTGGCGCTTTCCCCGAAGGTGGCATCAAGGAACAGACTCGTCAGTCGCTGCTCAACGCGCAGGCCATCCTCAAGAGCGCTGGGCTCGACTTAGGCAACGTGGTGAAGACTACCGTGCTGCTGAGCGACATCGCCAACTTTGGACCCATGAACGAGGTTTATGCCGAGTTCTTTGAGCAGCCTTTCCCTGCACGCTCGGCTTTTGCAGTTAAAGACCTGCCCAAAGGCGCACTCGTGGAGATAGAAATGATTGCCGCAGAGTAATTCCTACAAACCTATTAATACAACAACGCATCTGCTCGGAGACTTGAGCAGATGCGTTGCTTTTGAATAAAAAAATGTCAGCTTCTGTATTTTTTGAACGATAGTGGCAAGTCGCCTATCGTGCAGTTCAGCGTTGTGCCGTCAAAACTCAGGTTGGTCACTGCTAAGGTCAAGTCTCTCACTTGCAGCAGCAGAGCCTTGTCGGTCATTAGCCAAGTGCCTGAGACAAACACTCCTAAACCCTTCTCGCCATAGAGGTAGAGCCTTGTCTCTCCATCAGCTTTCAGGTAAACCACAAAGTCGCCGGTAGCGATTATTTCTTTTACCTTTTGAAGTAACTGAATATTCTCCGGTGTCAATGCGCCTTCCTGCTGAAGCTGCGCAGTGAGCATCGCCTCAAGCTGTGCAAGGACCATAGGATTCTTTTGATATTCCCAGGCTCCAAGCAGCTGGCTATTGGGCTCGTCAACGTCCTTGTCGTCACCACACGAGGAGAATGCCCAGCAGCAAATCATTGCCGCCACAATCATAGCCCAGCCCCATAGAATGTTCTTTCGCTTCATTTCAAATGACTTTGTTTTTATTACTTCGTTTTTTCAGAGTGCAAAATTATAACTTTTAATTCGCCCCATCCTAATATTAACCCACAAAAAATGCCCACTTGTTAATAACTTTTTTGATTTTTGCGATAAAGTGCACGTTTTGTCACGCAGCATCGCCTAAAAGCCTTTGAAAACACTAAAAGTGGCGAAACAATTTTGCCGTTATCTTGGTTTTCGTTACCTTTGCCACAAATAACAAAAACGCATTTTTCTATGACACGAAACATTAAGGGTCACATGCTTGTGATGGTCAGTCTCGCACTGATAATGGCCGTGATGTGCGGCTGCAAGAAAGAGAACAAGCCTTTTAAATTAAATGTTGAGCTTAAAGGCCTTGGCGCTCAACAAGTGAGAGTGGTGTATTGCGGCGCCGACGGCGGCGTAATAGACAGCTGGGTGAAATGCGAGAATAACGCCTTTGAGATTGAAGACAAGTGCTCTAATCCATCGCTGCTCATGGTGTATAACCAGATGAATGTGCCCATCGTGAAACTCATCATTGCAGGGGGCGAGAAGCTGGAGGTGAAAGGCAAGATTCTTGAACCTTATGAACTTGACGTGAAAGGCTCGGAGACCGCCGAACAGTACAACTCCTTCATGGTGAAGCACAAAATGGACTATAAGTCGGCCAATTGCCAAGCTCTCAACAAGGCAATCGAGAACTTTGTCAAAGACAACCCCACGAGCTTAGTTTCTACTGTGCTCGTAATGCTCGACTACAGCCCTGACGACGATGCGCAAATCGACAGACTTCTTGAAAAAATCGACGACAAAGCAAAGCCCGAGTCGCTCGTGGAAAGCTATAATTTGCTCAAGGCAAGAAAGAAAACGCCAGCAACCAAAATCACCTCGCTCAATATTTTTGAGCAGAGCAGCGGCGACTTTGAGACGGCAAGAATAGCTGGCAACAAGCCCTCGATAATCGTCTTTTGGGACAGAGAGTTAGGAGAGAGCAACCGCAAGCAGATATTCGATGAGTTGAAAATGATCGACGCCTCGCAGGCACAAGTGCTTGACATCAGCCTCGACATCGACTCGACTGGTTGGCATCACGCCACGCATCAAGATGCCACCACCTGGAAGCACTACTGGGTGCCTGGCTCAATGATGAACAGCGAGATAGTGAGCCTGCAGGTTGACAAAACACCCACCATTATCGTCACCGACTCACTCGGACAGCAGCAATACCGCGGCGACGACCCTATCAAAGCACGCCAGGCAATTCAAAACTTGATCTAACCAAGCAGAGAGCCCCAAAAAGTGCAATAAGGTGGGTTCTATAAATTAACTTGCGATGTTTTTGATTTATTTTCGTGCAGAT
>CALAVD010000191.1 GCA_937892085.1 uncultured Prevotellaceae bacterium | reverse complement strand
AGTGGTTCATTGCTTGGGGTTGAGCTTCAAGATGTGCGTAGCGTTCCTGTTGGTTACATTGATGAGTTTGAGATGTTCCCTCTTGACCTTATGGAATTTTTTGATGCCATAGGAATTTCAAGGAATATTATTGATAGTTTGAGGGAGAGTTTCGAAACGGGAAAAGAAATAGACCCATTTATCCACGAGCACATGCTTGAGGCAGTTCGGCTTTATTTGATAGTTGGCGGAATGCCTGCTGCTGTGCAAAGCTACGTTGACACTAATAATCTGCGTGATGTGTTGAACATTCATCGCAGCATTATCAGAGCCTATAAGCGCGACATAACTAAGCGTGATATAGAGCACAAACTCCACATACAAGAGATTTATGATTTGGTACCATCGGAGTTGAATGTGGCCAATAAGCGCTTCATACTTAAAGAACTGCATGCTAAGGCGCGATATTCAAGATATGAGAGCGGCTTCATGTGGCTCAAGGATGCCGGTGTGGTTATACCTACTTACAATATTGAATCACCAAAGATGCCACTTCTACTGAATAAACAACACAATTTGTTTAAGTTGTTCTTGAATGATGTGGGTCTGCTCACTTCGATGTATGGTTCCAGTGTTCGTCAACGGTTGCTCACTAACGACACCCACATCAATTGGGGTGCTATACATGAAAACATGGTTGCGCAAGAATTGTCGGCTCATGGTTATGCAATAGAACACGGACTATTTTATTTCAATAGCAAAAAACAAGGAGAGCTCGATTTTGTTATAGAGCATAATGGGCAGGTTCTTCCCATTGAGGTGAAGTCAGGAAAAGACTATGAGCGTCACAATGCATTGTCGGGGATTATGAAAAAACCGGATTACAATATTTCTCAAGCCATTGTGTTTTGCCAAGGAAATGTGAGAGTTAAAGGTTCTATTATATATTTGCCGATTTATATGACAATGTTTCTCAAGCATGAACATGACGAGGACTTTTATTATAAGTTTGACATCACAGGGCTAAGATGAACTATAGAAGGGCATTTCGTTTTCTTCTTTTGTCTTTCGTCCTTTTAAAATAATTGTGTAACTTTGCATCTCATGTAAAAATTCTTCACTATGGCAAATATTAAGGTTCAAGATACAGAGATAACAATAGTCTCATATAACAATGATGATTATATTTCACTCACAGATATGGCTAACGGCAAGCAAAGTGAAAGTCGTGCTGCCGACATCATCAAGAACTGGATACGAACTCGCTATACTATAGAGTTTCTGGGAGCTTGGGAGATGATTCATAATCCCAATTTTAAAGTGGTCGAATTTGACCACTTTAGAAAGCAGGCTGGCTTGCCTAATTTTGTTATGAGTGTTAGTGAGTGGATTGAGAAAACTAATGCCATTGGGATTATAGTAAAAAAAGGTAGATATGGAGGCACGTATGCCTTTAAAGACATAGCCTTTGAATTTGGAACTGCTATAAGTGTGACATTCAAGCTTTATTTGATTGCCGAGTTTCAGAGGCTGAAAGATGAGGAGCAAAAACAACTGGGGTGGACCGCAAAAAGAGAATTATCAAAAATCATGATAGGTGGTATTAATATGTTTTTTGTCGCAATTAATAAAGGTGGGTTCTATAAATTAATAAAATGTTGAGATGGGTTCTTGGCTGTTTTT
>CALAVD010000190.1 GCA_937892085.1 uncultured Prevotellaceae bacterium | reverse complement strand
AATTGCAATTCAAAATCATTGACTATTTTGTGAATATTTTGATGCGGTTGCCGTGGTATTATTATGCAAAAAAGTGTAAAGCGGAGTAAAGCAGTTATATTTATGCCGCAACCTCCACCCTAATTTAATTGAATACAAATGTGAATTTATTTACAATGACAAATATTTGAAGAAAAAACAGGCATAACACTGATGTACAGCGACTTGAAAACTTATTCACAGGCTTGTTAATAACTTTTTAGTAAATAAATGAAAATTATTTCGTTTGGATTTGTAAATTTCAGTTTTTATTTTGTAATTTTACACCCTCAAAGCGCAAGTCGCAAAAAGGCAACAATAATCAGAGTTAAAATGATGACACCCGAGTATCACATACCCGCCCTGCTGTCGGAGACCATTAATGGGCTGAATATCAATCCTGAAGGTATCTATGTAGATGTCACTTTCGGGGGTGGTGGTCATAGTCGTGCCATCATGGAGAACTTGGGTAGCAAAGGGCGCCTTTACTCGCTTGATCAAGATATGGACGCTTGGGCCAACCGCCTGGACGACAGTCGATTTACTTTTGTACACAGTAACTTCTCTTTTTTGAAGAATTTTTTGCGATACTATGGTGTTGAGGCTGTTGATGGCATCCTTGCCGACCTTGGAGTGTCGTTCCACCACTTTGACGAGAGCGAGCGCGGTTTCTCGTTCAGGCAAGACAGCCGCCTCGACATGCGCATGAACCGCAGCAGTAAGGTGGATGCCGCAACGGTAGTCAACACCTACGATGAGGAGCAGCTGGCGGCGGTGCTTTACCTCTACGGTGAGCTCAAGCAGTCGCGCCGCATGGCAAGCGCGATCGTCAAGGCTCGCAGCAGTGAGGAGATTGCCACTACAGGTCGCTTGGTCGAAGTGGTGTTGCCATTCATTCGCAAGAGTCAGGAAAAGAAAGAGTTAGCGCAAGTGTTCCAAGCGCTTCGCATAGAGGTGAACCATGAAATTGACGTCCTCAAGCGGTTGCTCACCCAATCGCTCGAGGTGCTCAAGCCTGGAGGCCGCCTGGTGATAATCACCTACCACTCCCTTGAAGACCGCCTCGTGAAGAACTTCATGCGCAGCGGCAACGTGGAGGGTAAAGTTGAGAAGGACTTCTATGGAAAAGTCAACACCCCCTGGAAGCTCATCAACAACAAAGTGATTACCGCTGATGCTGCCGAGGTAGAGCGCAACCCTCGCTCTCGCAGCGCGAAACTCAGAATAGCTGAGAAAATAGAGTTCTGAATTTAAGTTTGTAAATTAATATATCTCACACATCACTGTTATGGCAAAGAGTAGAAAGAAAAAGCAAGATAAGTCGAAGGATGAATATGGATTCACCCTTAACCCTATAGTTCTGATACACCGCTTGTTTCAGGGTACTTTTCTCTCGCTTGACTTCTTCAAGCGCTACTGGTTTTATGTGGTTTTTGGGACGTTGATGATGCTCATGTATATCTCCAACAAATACACCTATCAGAATGACAAAGCCAAGCTCGGAACCATGAAGGTGATGCTCAACAATGCGAGCACCGACTTTGTCTATGCCAGTTCCCGCTATAACTCTCGCATCTTGGAGAGCCAGATGAAAACCTACGTTGACTCGATGGGCTTAGATCTGAATTTATCGAAAGAACCACCTTATAAACTCACAGAGAAATGAAAACGTCGAACAAACAACACATCTTGGTGCGATATCTGATTGTGATATCGGCTATCTTGCTCTTCTCGGCGGCGATTGTCTATAATCTGTTCAAGAAATCGATTGTAGATGCAAATGAATGGAACGCCAAAGCCGATAGTCTGCTAACAAAGGAAACAGTCCTGCCTCCCGAGCGCGGTCGCCTGCTCTCGGACAATGGCAGTGTGCTTGCTGCTAATCTTAATTATTATACTGCCCGCATCGATTGGACCTGCGAAGGTTTCAAGCGCTCTGATTTCAAGGACAGCCTGAATCTGCTGTGCGACAGTCTGCAGGTGTTCTGTGAGAATAAGAAAAGTGCTGACGACTGGAAGAAGGAATTAATGGCTCAGTTTGAAGCCCGTAACAATAAAGCCTATCCCTTGTTTACCGGATTAACACACTCACAGTTTCTACGCCTTAAATCATTTCCTTTCCTCAACATGGCTAAGAATGAGAACGGCTTCTATTCCGACCCCACAGTAAAGCGAGTTAAACCATACGGGTCGATGGCATCACGAAGCATTGGCAATGTGGGAGAGGTTAAAAACAAGGAAGGACAGCATGGCATGTCGGGGCTTGAGATGGCTCTCGACTCACTGCTTTACGGTGTGCCCGGCGTGAAACGCCGCATCCAGCTCACTAACCGCATTGTGGACTGGGAGAGCACACCGGCAGTGCCAGGCTATGACATCACCACCACCATCAACGTGCAGCTGCAAGACATCGTGGAGACCGAGCTTTACAAGATGTGTAAAGAGACCGACGCGACATGGGGCACCTGCGTGCTGATGGAGGTGGCTACTGGAGAGATTAAGGCTATCTCCAACCT
Organism: uncultured Prevotellaceae bacterium; assembly: GCA_937892085.1. Classification (GTDB taxonomy): domain Bacteria; phylum Bacteroidota; class Bacteroidia; order Bacteroidales; family Muribaculaceae; genus Sodaliphilus. Next base: position 3,794 of record CALAVD010000190.1, on the reverse strand, counting down.
GGAGTGGAGCGACAAGATTCAAGACTACTATGAGGGCTGCAACAATGCCGTGCTGGGCTATGAGCTTGGTTCGGTGATGAAGCCCATCTCGATGATGGTGGCGCTCGAAGACGGCATCGTTGACGACATCGACGCAGTTGTTGTAGATGGAAGGTCGGTCATGGAGTATGGACAGAGCACAATCCGAGACGGTCATGGTGGTGCCAAGACTCCACGCCAGATTATAGAGATGTCGAGCAATGTGGGCATGGCGAAGCTAATCCTCAAGAAATATGAGAAAGACCCCGATGGCTTTAGGCAGAGACTGGAGCAGATGGGCTTCTTTGAGCCCTTCAACTCAGGCATTGGCGGCGAGCGTGAGCCAAGGTTTGAAAAGCTGGGCCATGCCAACTGGGACCGTGTGGCACTCACTCGCATGGCTTATGGCTATGCCACCCACATCCCGCCGTTGCACATCTTAGCAATGTATAATGCCGTTGCCAACGACGGCAAGTATGTGCGTCCCCACTTAGTGAAGAAGCTCACACGTCCTGGCAGCGACCACGACTCTATAGTTCCTACCACCTACATCCACCAGCAGGCGTGCAGCCCCGAGAATGCCGAGAAGCTGCGCATCATGATGCACGATGTGGTGTGGGGCAATAGCGGCACGGGGCGTAGTTTGCGTGACAATAAAGTGGAGATTGCCGGCAAGACCGGCACTGCCAAAATTTTGGGAAGCGACGGCAACTACATTGAGAAATACCGACTGTCGTTTTGCGGTTTCTTCCCCTATAATGCACCCAAGTACAGCTGCATCGTGGTGATGCTGGGTGCTAACCGTGGTGCTGCCGGCTGCAGTGGTCAGGTGCTTCACAATATCGCCTCCAAGATGTATGCCCGTGGCATGCTTGACATCAACGAGAATTATGAGATGACGTCAAAGGCCGAGCACAACACCTCTACCAAGACCCAGTATCAGAAGAATCCCACCTTGTACTTCTTGAGCAATAGCACTCTGCTTAACGATTTAAACAAATTCATTGGGACGGCAGAGTCAAAGATGTATGCCGCTCCCTCACGTCCTGCTGCCGGTGTCCCTAACGTGTGTGGCATGACAATTCGTGAGGCTTTGGCTTGTCTCGAGAAAGTGGGACTTAACGTGCGTTTCACTGGCGCCGGCAGGGTGTTGGAGCAGAGCTTGCCTGCCGGGTCGGCGTTCAACAAGGGTGCTATGATTAATTTGGCCTTAGGTTCATAAATAATAAAAGGAGTAATAAAATGAAGGCTAAAACAATAGAGAAACTTTTAAACGACATTGAGGTGTTGCAGATAATAGGCGACACCAGCAAAATGATAACCGACTTGGTGTGCGACTCCAGGTTAGTGACTGGGGGCAGCCTCTTTGTGGCAGTGCGCGGTGTGGCAGTCGATGCCCATCGGTTTTTGGGGCAAGTGGTGCAGAACGGTGCCGTTGCTGTGGTGTGCGAGACGCTTCCCGAGGAGTTGTCGCCACAGGTGACTTATATCCAGGTGGCCGACAGCACAATCGCCCTTGGGCATCTCGCTAACGCGTGGTATGACTATCCATCGTCGAAGCTTCGCCTTGTGGGAGTGACAGGCACCAATGGCAAGACCACCATCGCCACCTTGCTCTATGAGCTCGCGCGCTTGCTGGGCTATAAGGCTGGTCTGCTGTCAACCGTTGAGAACATCATTGACGAGAAAGTGGAACCTGCCAAGCAGACCACCCCTGACCACCTTACCCTCAACCGCTTGCTTCACGACATGGTGGAGGCTGGCTGCGACTATGCCTTCATGGAGGTTAGCTCTCATGCGTGCGACCAGCATCGCATCGACGGCTTGAAGTTTGCCGGAGGCATCTTCACCAACCTCACCCGTGACCACCTTGACTATCACGGCACAGTTGACAAATACATCGCCGCCAAGAAGATGTTCTTCGATGCGCTGGGCAGCGACGCCTTTGCCGTGGTGAATGCCGACGACAAAGTGGGCTCAGTGATGGTGCAGAACACAAAAGCTAAAAAATATACCTACTCGTTGCGTGCGCTTGCCGACTTCAAGTGCCGCGTAGTGGAAGACCGCCTCGACGGTACCACTCTCACTATCAACGACACGGAGCTCGAAGTGATGTTCACAGGTAGGTTCAACGCCTATAACCTCACTGCCGTGTTTGCCGCCGGACTGCTGTTGGGATGGAATCGCGACGAGGTGCTGGTGTCGATGAGCAAACTCGTGCCCGTGGCAGGCCGCTTCCAGACTCTGCGCTCTCCACGTGGCTACATCGCCGTTGTCGATTATGCCCACACCCCCGATGCCCTCATCAATGTGCTCGACGCTGTGAACGAGGTGCGCAAGGGCAAGGGCTGCCTTATCACCGTGTGTGGCTGTGGCGGCAACCGCGACAAGGGCAAGCGTCCCATCATGGCACGTGAAGCCGTGCTTCGCAGCGACAAGGTGATTCTCACCAGCGACAACCCTCGCGATGAGGATCCCGACGAGATATTGCGGCAGATGCAGGAGGGCGTACCTGCCGAGAAGCAATCCATCACCCTCACTATCACCGACCGCCGCCAGGCTATCAAGGCAGCGTGCCAGCTTGCGCAGAGTGGCGATGTGGTGATGGTGGCTGGCAAAGGCCATGAGGACTATCAGGAAATCAAGGGCGTGAAGCACCACTTCGACGACCGCGAGGAGATACTGAAGATTTTTGAGACTGAGAAACTTGGTTAAATTCAGAATTGACTCACCCCTCTTCCCTAAAAACAAAGAACTAAAAACTACGAGCTATGCTTTACTACTTATTTAGATTTTTAGAGCAATATAACATTCCCGGGGCGCACATGTGGCAGTACATCTCGTTTCGTGCGCTACTCACTCTCATCTTGTCGTTAGTGCTCTCGGCATGGTTGGGAGAGAAATTTATCCATTACATGCGCAAGCGCAAGATAGGGGAGACGCAGCGCGACGCCTCTATCGACCCCTTTGGCGAGAAGAAGGTGGGCACTCCCTCGATGGGTGGCATAGTGATTATCACCGCCATCCTGCTGCCCGTGCTGCTGTTAGGCCGCATGCGCAACATCTACATCATCTTGATGATAATCACCACAGTGTGGTTAGGGTTCTTGGGATTTTGCGACGACTATATCAAGATTTACCGCAAGCACAAAGAAGGCTTGAAGGGTAAGTATAAGATTGTTGGGCAGGTGAGTATAGGCCTCATTGTGGGCTTGGTGCTGTGGCTTAGCCCCGACGTGGTGATGCACGAGAACATGGAGCGCGTGTCGATACATGGGCAAGAAACTGTGGTGGCATCGAGCACTCCAACTGGCGGCGACGCCGCCTCGAGCGCACAAGACGGCACCGAAGTAGAGAAGGAGACCATAATAGTTCACAAAGACAAGGCTGAGAAGTCGCTCAAGACCACCATCCCCTTTGTGAAGAACCATAATCTTGACTACGGAGCGCTCACCAAATGGATGGGTCGCTTCGGTGGTGCGGCAGGATGGATCTTGTTTGTAATCATGACCATCCTTGTGGTGACGGCGGTGAGCAATGGCGCCAACCTCAACGACGGCATGGACGGCATGTGCGCCGGCAACTCGGCGATTATCGGTGTGGCGTTAGGTATCCTCGCCTATGTTAGTTCCAACTTCGAGTATGCCTCCTACCTCAACATCATGTATATCCCCGACAGTCAGGAGCTTGTGGTGTTTATGTGTGCCTTCGTAGGTGCTTTGATAGGTTTCTTGTGGTATAATGCCTATCCGGCCCAGATGTTCATGGGCGACACC
>CALAVD010000189.1 GCA_937892085.1 uncultured Prevotellaceae bacterium | reverse complement strand
GCTCGAAAATAAATCAAAAACACCTCAAGTTAATTTATAGAACCCACCTAAAGAAATCTTTTGAGACGGCACCATTAGCTACATTTTGTCAAGAAGAAAAAAGAAAGTACTAAATATATAGAAGAAAGTGAACTCTCGGGGTTAATGGGGGAGAGTTCACTTTTATTATGAATTGAAGCATCACTCCCTGAAGCTGCTTCCACCGAGGAACTCGCGGATGAGACTGGTGCCGGGGATAAGGGTGGCTCTGGTGCCAGGGATAGTGCTGGGTATGGCTGTGGGCACATCGGCAATGGATTTGAAGTATTTCAGGAAGCGCAGCAGGCGGCTGGCAACAGCATACTCCGGAACATTGTTTGGCACTTGCTTGAGGATGTGCTCAGCCTGATCCTTCATCACGGCAAGCTCAAATAGCAACGACGAGTTGAGCATGGCGTCGGCGTTCTCCTGATATGGGAATATCCATTTCCCCTCACCACGGCGCACACTCGGCCAGCGAGCTATGGTAGCCTGGGCGTTAGCTCCGCGATACTTGTAGTCGCGCACTATGCGTCGCAGCAGGCGGTTGTCGCTGGTCGATACCCAGTTGTGGTCGTCAATACTCAGCGTGGTGAGTGCGCTCACATACACACGATACTTCATCTCCTCGGGAATTTCTTTGGTCAGCTCAGGATTCAGTCCGTGAATGCCCTCCATGAGCAGGATATTGTTGTCCTTAAGCTGCAAGGTGTCGCCACGATATTCGCGCTCACCAGTCTGGAAATTGTAAGTGGGCATCTTCACTTCCTCGCCATTGATGAGGGCTTTGAGGTCGTTGTTAAACTGCTCAAGGTCGAGAGCATAGAGCGACTCGTAGTCGTAGTCGCCATTCTCGTCGCGCGGCGTGTGGGTGCGATCCACGAAGTAGTTGTCAAGGGAGATAACCTTTGGAACTATATAGTTAGTGAGCAATTGTATCGCCAGTCGCTTGCTTGAGGTGGTCTTGCCACTCGACGAAGGTCCGGCGATGAGCACAACGCGGGCGCCACCGTGATGATATCGTTGAGTGATGTCGTCGGCGATGCGTGAGAACATTTTATCGTGCAGTGCCTCGGCAACGTTGATTACGTCGGGAGCATACCCCATCTCTATGCCTTTGTTGAGGGTGCCCACGTCGTCCAGCCCCACGATGTCGTTGAATTTAACATAGTCGGTAAAAGCCTTGAACATCTTCTCCATGGGATAGGACTTGCGGGGCTTAGCAGCATCCTCAGAATCGGGACCAAGCAGCAGCATACCGTCTTTGTATGGCTCCAAGTCAAAGGCCCTGAGGTATCCGGTGGATGGCGCCAGTGGCTCATAGTAACTGTCGATGATGTTGTCGAGTTTGTAATAGACTGTGTACAAGTCGTTGCTCGATTCGAGCAAGCGCACCTTGTCGTTGAGACCCTGCTTGCGGAACATCTCCACCACATCGGTGGTGAGACGCTCACGACGCACAAACTTGATGTCCTGATCCACAATCTCCCGCATTCGGGCTTTTATGCGCTCAATGTTTTGGGGCGTGAGCAGTGCCTCCTCGTGCTTGATCTTGCAGTAATACCCTCCCGAGATGCTGTGCTCGATGCGCAGGCGCTTGCCAGGGAAGATGTCCTCAATAGCCTTGTAGAGAACCATACACAGCGAGTGGATATACACTCTGATACCATGCGGCGAGGTTACTCCCACATACTCCACCATCTTAGGGGAATACACTGGATACCTAAGGTCTTCTATCTTGTTATTAACCATAGCGCAGATGGGTCTGAACGGTATGCGCTTCTCGATAGTCTCATATATCTGCTGCAAGGTGTCGCCACCATCAATGTCGATATATTCTTGAGTGTTTTTACAATAAATCTTTAAATCGTTGTTCATATTTATTTAGTTAATAGTTTACAGTTTATAGTTAATAGTTCTTCTAGTATTTCTAGTTCTACTTCCAATTTATCTATTTTTTCATTATATTCTTCAATATCTTTTAAGTTTTGATTATGCTCATTCTCATAATATTTTAAATTGTTTTTATTCATTTCCAATCTTTCTTCTAATTTGGAATTAAATTCTCTCAAACTTTTTATAGAATAATATAAAAAGTCTATTTTTCCATCTATATCATACTGTGAATACTGCAATTTTTGACTGTTGGAAATTAAATCTTCTAATTCTTTATTTTTTTTATTTATTAATACATTCATTGATATAAAATTTCCAATCTTTTTCCCATGCTTAGTTTCTTTTAAAATTTTATCTTTTTTTTCTATGCTTTTATTATAGTCTCCTATTTGCTTTTTTAGCATATAAATTTGTCTGTTTTTCTTTTTTTGTGATTTGCTTTCTTTTTTATTATCTTCACTATTCATTCTTATTTCGTTATATTTGTTATCTATTTCCTTTTTATTATTATCATCGCTATTATAAGCTTCATCATAAGTTTTTTCTTCTTCTGGTAAATTCAAAATTTTTTCTATAATATATTTAAATGTTAAATTTTGCTCTTTTAATTTATTATAATAATTTCTATATTCAGTCAATTCTTCATTTCGTTCATATAACTTGCTTTGTATTCTGAATATATCTACAATTATTTTTTCTACTTTTGCACTCGCGTTCGGCAATCGGGTCGCATGGACTGACCGCGTGGCGGT
>CALAVD010000188.1 GCA_937892085.1 uncultured Prevotellaceae bacterium | reverse complement strand
CTTTTCAGCAGCCCCACGTCGAAACAGAAGTTCCGCAGGCGCACGCCACAGCCGTTGATGCTGTGGTTCATGTTGGGATAAACCATCATGTCGAACTGCTGGTCCTCGCTATGGAGCTTGGCGATGTATTGCATGGAGTTGACGATGCGCACGTTGTCGTCGGCACTGCCGAACATCAGCAGCAATTTGCCTTTGAGTTTGTCGGTAAGGTCGAGAGGAGCATAGTTGTAGCCATCGGGGTTCTCCTCGGGAGTGAGCATGAAACGCTCGGTGTAGATGCTGTCGTAGAACTTCCACGAGGTGACGGGAGCAATCGCCACGCCACAGGCATAGCGGCTGTCGTCCTGCGACATCGCCATCAGCGACTCAAAGCCGCCGAAGCTCCATCCCCAGATGCCTATGCGCGAGGCGTCAACGTAGGGCTGCTCGGCCATGTAGCGAGCTGCCGCCAGTTGATCCTCGGTCTCATAGCGACCTAAGTTGAGATAGATCGCCTTTAGGAACGCCTTGCCCTGCCCACCGGTGCCGCGTCCGTCAACACAGGCGATGACATAGCCCTGCATGGCGAAATATTCCTCCCACTCCATCTTCCACTTGTTGAGCACCTGCTGCGAGCCGGGGCCGCTGTACTGCGACATGATGCAGGGGTATTTCTTCGACGGGTCGAAATCCACCGGCTTGATGATGTAGCCGTTCATCTTGTCGCCGTTGTCATTATACATGGTGAAGAACTCACGGCGGGGAATCTCGTTAGAGGTGTATTTCTTGGCATACTCCTCGTTGAGCTGCAGGTCGCGCACACGCTTGCCGTCGATGCTGTAGAGCACGAACTGGTCGGGCGTAGTGGCGTCGCTGAAGCGCCGGATGTAGTAGGTGAAATCGCTGTTGAACGAAGCGCTGTAGGTGCCATTGCCGTCAACCAACTCCTTTACCTCGCCGGTGACATCGTTGGCACAGCGCAGAGTGCGGTTGAGCGCGCCTTTGTTGGTCTGGAAGTAGAACAGCTTGCGTGCCTCGTCATATCCGTAGTAGGCGGTCACGTCGTAGTCGCCTTTGGAAATTTGCTTTAAGAGCGTGCCGTCATAGCTATATTTATAAAGATGAGTGCGTCCGTCGCGGTTGCTCTTAATCACAAAGAAACCGTCATAATACTTCACGCCTGTCACCACATCTTCGTCAATCCACATGTCGCTCTGCTCATCGTAGATTTCCTTGAAACTACCATCAACGGGGTTAACAGAATATATGTTTATATGGGTCTGGGCGCGGTTCTCTTTAACCACCATAAGGGTGGGAACAGACTGCTTGCCAAACTGGATATTAGGCACATAGTCGTCCTCGGCCAGCGGCAGGCCTACCCTGGTGAGGGTGCCATCGTGAATGTCGTAGATGTAAACGCTCACCACCGAGTTGTGCTCGCCAGCGGCAGGGTATTTGTAGTCGTAGCGCCCCGGGTGGATGGCATAGTCAGAATTAGGTCGGCACTCGCCCTGATACAGCTCCATCGAGCACATGGGCACCTGTGACTCATTGAAACGGATGAACGCCAAGTAGCGCCCGTTAGCGCTCCAAGTGAAAGTGTTGAGCACGCCAAACTCCTCCTGATAAACCCAGTCGGGGACGGCATTGATGATTTCGTTCTTCTTGCCGTCGGTAGTGACGGTGGCGGTTGTGCCAGCAGCAAGGTCTTTCACTAAAACGTTGTTGTCCTTGACGTAAGCCACCTTGCTGCCGTCGGGCGAGAGAGTGGCGATTTCCTCACCACCAGCAGCAGAAAGTCGATTAAGCTTGTTGTCCTTTATATTATAGATGTAGTGGTCGGCAGTAAACGAGTAGCGGTAAATGGGGTTACTGTTGGTCCACAGCAGGATGCTTTTCTCATCGCTCGACATGGTGTAGCCGTCCCACGCCTCGATGGTGTTGTTAGGAATAGCGGCGTTGTCGAAGAAGGTGGTTACGTCTTTCTCCTTCTTGTAGCTATACTTTTTAATCATCGTTCCCTCGCTGTTGAACTGGTAGTAATACCGTCCTTCGAGAGCGGGCTGACTGGAAGGAATGCCCTTTACACGCGCTCCAGCGAGCACAAAATCGTCTAACTCAAACGCACTCGCAGCCGAGCACCACAGCACGGCAGCAACCACAGGTAAAATCAAATTCTTCATATCAAATATTTGGTGTTTGTTTTCAGTTTATTGTTTTGTGCAAAATTAATGCAAACCAAAGACAATACAAAATAAATTCATTTATTTTTATTGTTGAGGTGCCGCCTGATTATCATTCAATATTGAGCGCGCAGCGCTACCCTTATGGCGCAGGGGGGAATAAAAACTACGGATTTTTCTGATTAATCCGAACTGTTGTCAGAACATATTTTCAGAATAGCTGCATATAACTTTTTTGTTGTTTAAGTTGTTAAGATGTTGTGAGAGTTGTTTGATGTACCAGCGTCGTGGTTTATCAAACAACCAAAACAACGCATAAACAACCATAACAACAGATTATGAGAGCTGCATATAACTTTTTTGTTGTTTAGGTTGTTAAGATGTTGTGCGAGTTGTTTGATATACCCGAGTAGTTGTTTGATGTACCCGAGTAGTTGTTTGATGTACCCGAGTAGTTGTTTGATGCAAAAACAGCGTCCCCGGCAAGAGTGGGAACGCTGTTTTCTGATTCTGCATTATGCTTTATGCATTGTGCATTAATTATTGCCCTAACATCACGTCATAGACTGCTGTGACGTCGGCTGCTGTGATATCGCCATCGCCGTTCTGGTCGCCGTTCACGAGGTGGCTACTGTCGTTGTTGAGCATGTAGTCGTAGAGTGCGGTGATGTCGGCAGCTGTTACTGTTCCGTCGCCGTTCACGTCGCCAGGGATGCCACCGGTGGTCTTGGGATAGAGCGTGGTATATACCTCGTTCTTGCCGCTTGCCTCGCTACTGCTAAGCTTGAGGTAGGCACTGCCGGCAAGAGTGTTGTAGTTGGTTGTCGGCCTTACAAAGCGCAGATTAGCCGTACCCCAATAGTATCCCACCGTCTGACTATATACATTGACCGGCGAGGTGGGGGTTGCCTCCAGGTAGTTGGTTGCCGGTGCCGAGACGCTGGTAGATGGGCGACTGATGCGGGTCTCTTGGTCAACGGTAAGGTCAACCAATAGCATACCGGTGCTGGGCGGAGCCTGGTTGATCTTGGTGAGCTTCACTTCCTTGCCGGTATCGCTCTTGTTGTAGTCGCTGGCATAGTAAGCGCTTACATTGCTTCCCGAGAGGTTGGTGGGCAGCACCGAGCTGAACATCTGTGTGGCAGCGTAGGGCTTGATCCAGGGCGCAAGTTTGTCGCCGTAGGTTGTGCTCCAGGAGTTGGCTTTTGTCAAGTAGCTGTTGGCTCGCCCGTTGGGAACCCACACGGTGCCTATGCTCGAGCTCCACACATAATTTCCCATCGTTGGCATTGCCACGTCGGGGAAGAAGAGTGAGCCTAAGGTCGAATTGTAGAACGCATAAGCCTCAATCGTGGTCACCGAGCTTGGAATCTTCACCTCACCCGTGATTTTACTATTATAGAACGCATCGTGCCCGATGAATGTGAGTCCACTGGGCAGCACCAAGTTGTTGACAGCATAGTCACAACTGCGGAATGCGCTCTGACCGATGCGGGTCACCGTTGCGGGAATTGTGCCACCGGTGTACTTGCTGCCGTAGAGCAGCGAGTCGCCAATCTCGGTGATGAGATACCTGCGCTGGTCGCTGTTGACGGTTTGGTCGGTCTCATTGTATGAGAAGCCATAACTGCCAGTACGGGTCTTGATATTGGGATGATAAACATACTTCGCCTTTCCGGCGTAGGTAGTGCCATTGTAGGTAGTTGACGTGTTGCTGAGAATGGTCAAGAAATAGGAGCCAGAATCATAGTTGTTATTATAGACAAAGTCGTAGGCTCCGGCACTGATGTAGCTGGCGCGGCTGCTGAACGAGCTGTTCTGCTTATATTGGTTGACAACGCCTGTGGGCACAAGGATTGTGCAGGTGGCTGGCACATCGGTCAGGTCAAACGAAAAAGAGTAGAAAGCGGAGGTATTCTTGTTAAGCACTAACTCGGTGAGTGTGGTGGTGCCGGTGCAGAAGGTGCCATACCAGCTGCTAACGGAGCCAGGCACAATCAGTCGGCTATATTTGCCATTTCCAAATGAATGAGCCCCAAGAGCTGAAACGCCATAGGGCAATGCCACGGTTCCTGAGAGCGACGCTCCGTCGAAGGCATAATTCATGATGCGCTTCAGGTTGTGGGTGAAGGCATAGGAGGTGACGGCTTGGTTCTGGAACGCATAGGCACCAATGGTATCTACGTTCACACAGCCCTCAACGGTGAAGCCTGCGGTGCGGTTGTTGAAGGCGTCATCGCCAATGCGGTTCACCACATAGGTCTTGCCGCCAATGGACACACTGGCAGGCACCGTGATTGCGGCGGGACCATCTTCATAACCACTTACACCGTTGCACACCAGTCGTGCCCGTCCGGCGTAGGAG
>CALAVD010000187.1 GCA_937892085.1 uncultured Prevotellaceae bacterium | reverse complement strand
TATTGACAAGTTCGGCAACACTTAATATAATGACCATAGACTTCAGCAATGCTGAACAAATTGGAGGGGATCAGAATGACGAATGAATTGGCAAACAAACTAAGCGCGGCAATAGACGAAAGCGGCCTTAAACAAAAATTTATAGCAGAAAAAGCGGGTATCAGCGAACAAGCACTTTCAGCTATGCTGAAAGGAAGGCAAAAAATTGACGTTGATACTTTTTTTGCGATTGCCGTCGTGCTGCATCTTTCGCCGGAGCAAATTTACGCATTTAGAAAAGGCGCATAAAAATAAATCTAGATATTTAAATATATTGCCCTCAGATGAAGTAGAAGTATTAAATGATATACAAAGGAAAGTTACTATAATTAGAGCATTGAGACATTATTTAAGTACCACTATCAGAGATAGGATACAAACTAATTATGAAAAAAAAAAAGGAATTAATATTGAAACTCTTTAATTGCAGTTTCTTCAAACCATTAAGATGGTTTGGTATTATTATTTCTCTAAAGTACTCTTTACCACTAGCGATGATTGAGAGTTTTTGAGTTTCTGTCATCATATTCTACAATACAAAAAAATCCTTATAGTGCCTGAAAGCCGACCAATGCCTTTTTCACTACAAAAGAGTTTGTTATACGTTTAATCTTTTGTGGTCTTTTATCAGGAATTAGACGAATCTTCTAATATAGATTGCAAAATTACAAATTTTCCTTTAAATATACCATCTTGTGAAATACTTTTCATTTTTCATTTGCTATCAAAATGCAAAGATAATACACGATATGAGCAAAAATTAGGTTCATACATGTTAAAAAAGTCTTTTGCGGTCAAAATGCTTTAATCTGTTGTGAGTAATCTTGAATGTCTGTAATTTAGCATCTGCAGTCACACAAAGAGTGTTCTGCACGAATATCGTCAACCGAAATTGCGTACAATTTCTCGGTTGTTCTTACAAAAAGCGATGTGTTTCAAAAGTATAGGCAAGGCGCGCCTTGTCTATACTTAACACTTGTGACTAGAAATCAGTCTTTCTTCTTGACACCGAGGCGGGCTTCTACTACGTTGAGAACGTAGTCGCCTAAGGTCTCGCACTCGTCGAAGATGTCGCTGTACATGGTTCCGATGGCGTAGCTGTACTTCTGCTCGTTGACATCGTTGAAGTTCTCGGTCTTGATCATGTCGCGGTAGTTGTCAATCTCGTTCTCGAGGTTATAAGCTCGGTTGATGTCGTTGCTTTCCTTGTATCCCACCAGCATTTTGTTCATCTCGGTGAGGCTGTTATCTACGAGCTCCATCATGGTCTTGATGTTCTTGATTTGATTTTCGGTGAACTGTTCTTTGCTGGTGCGATAGCGGTTGATGATGCGTGCTATCTTATAGCAGCTGTCGCCAATGCTCTCGATCTCAGAAATCTCACGCAACATGGCACGCATCTTGGCCTTGGTCTCATCGCTCAGGTGGGCATCGCTCACGTCGTGCAGATAGTTGGCGATATCTACTTCCATCTGGTCGCTTATCTCCTCATATTTCTCGATGCGTGAAAATAGTTTCACAAAATTGTCTTTGTCTTCCTCGTCGAGTAGTTCTCGAGTCATCCCAAACATACTTTGAATGCGCTCGCCAAACGACTTGATTTCCTTCTGTGCCTCAAGCACCGAGAGCTCGGGGGTCTTCATGAGGCCTGCGGTGATGAAATGCAGCTTGAAGTCATCTTCCTCATCCACACGGCGAGGCTTGATAACCTTGCAAACAAACTTCTCAATCTGTGGCACGAACCAGATGAGCAAGAAGGTGTTAGTGATGTTGAATGCCGAGTGGAAAGCGGCGAGCACCACCGAGATCTTGGCAAGATTGGCGGCATCGGTAGCACCACGTTCATATCCCACGAAGCCGCATACTAAGTTCAAGAATGGTTGCAGCAGTATCAACGCCCATGTCACACCTATCACGTTGGTCGTCAAGTGGGCGAAGGCAGCTCGCCGAGCCTGCACGTTGGCTCCCATCGCTACAATGTTAGAAGTGATAGTGGTACCTATGTTCTCGCCCAGGACAAGCATAATACCCTGGTCAATGCTCAGTACACCGGTCGAACACAGAATCATGGTGATTGCCATCATAGCGGCACTCGACTGCACGCACAGGGTGAGCACACTACCTATTACCAAGAACAGCAGAGAGTTCCAGAATGTGGGTTGGTTGAAATTAGAGAAGAATGCCTTGATAGATTCGCTCATGGTAGGATCTTGCACGAAACTGAAGCCCGTTTCCTTGAGTGTCCCCAATCCCAAGAACAGGAATGCCACACCAAAGAGGAAATCGCCTATCACGCGGCGTTTCTTCATATAAATCAAGATGATGCCTAAGAAGAACGCAGGATAGACAAAGTCGGTGATATTGAACGAGAAGCCAAGGCTCATAATCCATGCTGTCACGGTAGTTCCGATGTGGGCTCCCATAATCACCGAGATGGCCTGCACCAGTGTCAACAAACCGGCATTGGCAAACGACACCGTCATCAGGGTGGTGGCGGTAGAACTTTGCACTGCGGCAGTGACAAACACGCCCGTTAACATTCCGGTGAAACGGTTGGTGGTCATGGCACCGAGCACTCGTCGAAGTTGCGGACCCGCCATCTTCTGCAAACTCTCGCTCATTGATTTCATACCGAACATGAGCAATGCCAGGGAGCCGATAAGCTTGAAAACTACCAAGATAGACATAGACTAATGTGTTAGAAAAGTTTAAACTCTTTTTTATTTTGGTGCAAAGTTAGTGAAAAAATAATTTCTTTGGAATATTTGCACACGATATTTACAAAAACCCCATTAAAAAAATAAGAGAAGAGGGCGCATCGGTAAAGCCAATGTGCCCTCTTCTTGTAAGGTAGATGGGTAAGCCCCTAAAATGTACTTTTAGAATACAATGTGCTTTTTGCCCTTCTCGATGACGATGCCACGGTAGTTGCTGTCAACGGGTTGTCCCATGATGTTGTAGCGCTGGTTGCTGCCGTTGTTTTCATCAACATTAATGTCGTTGATGCCGGTGTAGGTAGTGCCGGCCCAAGGAGAGTAAATCACCTCGCCCTTCGATGGGTCATCTTCTGCATCAAAGATTGTTACGCGTGGGTTTGCTGCCTTTGCAACATACCAGTAGTTGTTCTGTGCATAGACGGTGTTTGGTGAGTTGTTGTAGAAGTCCCAACGCTGGAAGTCGCCTTCGGGATCGAAGCCGTTGGCATACTTGGTGTTGCCATTGTTTATGAACACGTTCTCACCGGGGTTGTATTCCATATCTTTTGTTGGCACCTCTACACAGCCAGCGTTGATGTCAACATTGCCGATAACGGTAACGCCCCACACGTTGCCCTCGATGTGGTTGCCCTGCATGTAGGCCTTGGCGATTACGTTAGCCGAGTTGCAGGTGATGTTGAGGCCGCTGCCACCCAAGTCGGGATCGGAGATGTACTTGTTGTTGAGCACGGTGTTGCCAATCATGCGCACAACGCCGGGACCGGTGAGGGTGATTCCATAAGAGCAGTTCTCTATAAAGTTGTTAGTAACATAGAGAGTGCCAGTGGGAGGATTGCCGAGCAGGCACGCCAGAGCGATACCTCCCGAACGGGTAGTGGCAGCTGCACCGTGAACCTCGTTGCCGTCGATGATGATGTCGTAAGGACCGGTAGCGCTCATGTTGATGCCTGGATAAAGGCGTGCGCTGACGGTGGGTTTGTTCACAATGTTGTTCTTGATGGTGATGCCGCAAGCCACATTGGCGCCACTTGCTATTGCCGAAAGGGTGGGATTGTTGAACTCGCAATTCTCTACCAGGTTGCCCTTGCTCAGCGAGGTGAAGTTGATAACGGCATTACCACCCTTTGTGTTGTGGTTGTTGAAGGTGCAACCGGTGGCGGTGAGGCATCCTTCCTCAGTGCCGTTGCCATAGTTGATGCCCACATAGTTGAAAGTGCTATTGGTAATAGTTGCCGAAGCACCTTCCATATACATGCGGAATCCCTTGGCAGTGCCTTCCGAACCTTCGGCGGCACCCACGGTAGCATTGGTGATGGTGAGGTTGCCGTTGATTTCCATTGTTGTAGCTCCGCCAAAGAGCAGAGTCTCGCCTTCGGTGATGACGAGGTCACCATTGATGGTGAAATAGGTCTTGGTGAGCACGATGTTGTTGTCGTCATAGCCCAGTCCACTCACTCCGTCGGGCAGCGATGCCGGCAGGTTAACAACGTAAGCTCCATCTACTACTGCAACGCCAGTGCCGTCCTCAAGTGCTGGAACGAGCTCGGCAAGTTGGCTGAGTGTGTAGGTCTTGGCGCTTGCTACGAGAGCAAATACCATAAAACAAAGAGTAAAAATTTTCTTCATGTGTTGTTGGGTTTAAAAGTTAATATAAAATGTAAGGTTTAAAATATCACATTGCAAAGGTAATGATTTTTTCACAATGTGGCAAATTAGAGAAATTCTTTTAGGCAAATTCAATGGTTTTGATAGTGGATGATAGAAGTTATAGGGGTTATTCATCATCCTTGACAAAGTGGCGAAACCTGGATATTTTTTTAGAAAAATGTCGCATTCTTTGTTTATTTATGATTGTTTCACTACCTTTGCATAACAAAAAATTTTTGAGTTATAAAATGCGAAAAATCATTGCCATAGGGGAGTCGATACTCGACACCATTTATCAGAATCATCAACCCGTGTGCTCCTTTGTGGGTGGACGTGTGAGCAATGTTGCCGCAGCCCTCGGCGACCTGCAACTGCCGGTGTCGATGGTGAGCGAGTGCTGCACCGACAACGTGGGCGACTGGGTGGTGGAATTCTTTGAGCGACACAATGTAAACACCAAGTCTATAGACCGTTATACCGAGGGCTCGACACCCTTTGCCGCTATTTTCAAGCAAGAGGGCGAGCCCGACAAGATAGTGAACTACGGTGAGTATCCCGCTAACCGCTTTAACGTGATATGGCCTCGCATCGACGAGGACGACATCCTGCTCTTTGGCTCTTACTACGCCATCGACCTGCCTCAGCGCGAGAAGCTTTTTGACCTGCTCTCCTATGCTGCCGAGCGCAAGGCCATCGTTATCTACCTGCCTGGTTTCCAGCATGGCACGCCATTCAACCTCACAAAGGTTATGCCCAGTATTCTTGAAAACTTTGAGGTGTCAAATATCGTTATCGACCATGCCAACGATATTAACAATATGTTCCCCAATCAGGATAGCGACAAGGTTTATAACGATCACATTAAGTTTTATGGACCCACCTATATCCACATCACGCCAGGCACTTGCGCTACAATCTATAAAGGTGATGACAGGACCCAGGTTTCCTTCTCTTGTGAGTGCGACAACCACCTGGGATGGCAAGCAGGATTCATTGCTGGCGTGACACACCAGTTCATAGCCCGTGACATCAAGCACGGCGACATAGAGCTGATGGACTCTAAAGCGTGGCACGAAGTGATGACTCAAGCTTTTGAGTTCGCCTCATGCTGTGCTGCAAGTCCTACAAATACTCTGAGCGACGAATTTGCCAAAGCCCACGAAATTAGGTGAACTGTGAACTCTTAACTCTTAACTCTTAACTGTGAACTATGAAGCCATTACTCTTAGATGCCTCTTTTCCTAAACTGGTGAACGACATCACCGTTGCTAAAGCTCAAATCGACCAGCTCAATAAAGTGCCCGATTTTGAGACCATGAGCCGCGAGATGATGCTGGAGGTAAGGCTGTGGCACGCATTTTACCTCATCTCCAACAACCGCAGCGAAGAGGCGGCACCCATAATCGACACTCTGGTCTTTGACGAGAGTTACAGCGACATGCCGCACCTCTATGTGAGCTGGCTGTGGCTGGCGAGGATGACGATTTTCATCTCTAACAGCGACTACATGCTCGCCTTGGGAGCTGCCGAGAATGCTCTGCTACAAATGGTGGAAATTACCAACAAGAAGAAGGAGGACTTCTTGGCAATTCTTGCTTCGTTGCTCTACAACCTCGCTTCGGTGCACAACAGCATTGGCGACGGGGCACGGGCGAAGAAAGAACTCACCAAGTGCCAGAAGCTTTTTGAGCGGCTGGTAAAGAAGAATGAGCGACGCTTCTCGCCCATGCTGCTCTATGCAATTGAAGCCTCGACAAGTATCATCACCTCCAAGACCCAGCAGATGAACGTGCTCAAGCACTACGACGACGAGGTGAAGCTCTACACCGGTATGCTCAACAACGGCGACAGCAAGAAGACTCGTGAGGCGCTCATCAACCTCGTCAACTCCCTCAAGAAGGAAGGCGACATCATGCTGGAGATGGGCAACGGACGCAACGCCGCAAAATACTACACCAAAGCTTTGCGCTATCAAAAAAAAGTGAGTAGCCACATGGGGCACAAGGAGCTGGTGCTCTCGATAGGTCTCGCCAAAGCTCTCAACAAGGTGGCGAACCGCCGTGAGAGTGCCGAGCAACTGCTCCAATCGCTACACCCCCTTGCCAAGCGCTTGAACGCCACCAATGAACTTATAGAGATTGAGAACCTGCTCAACAATAAAAACAAGAACACTAACATCATGTCCTTGCTCAAGAGCATTTTTTAGTAAGTGATAAGTGTTAAGTGGACTCATAACTTAAAATTAACAACTAACAACTATGAAACGCTTTTTAAGAATCGGTTTGCCAATTATTTTGCTGTCAATTATGTTGGGCTCATCACTTGATGTTCAAGCCAAGACCAAGAAGCAGCAACGCACGGTATATTACATCGTGTGTGGCAGCTATTCCTCGCTCAACGAAGCCATTAAGCAGTCGGAGCAGATGAGCGAGGTAGTATTCTACCCAGTGTATAAAACCACAGTAAACGGCAAGGCGGTTTATCGCCTGTGTTGCCAATGCTATTACAGCAAAGCCGATGCCGAGAAAGACCTTGAAGGCATCCTCAGCGGCTTCAAAGGCGACGACTGGTGGATTTGGCCATCAAAGGGGCTTGCCAAGTGTGTTTATCGCCCGCAGTCGCCCGAGGATGGCAACAAGCGCATCACTGCGCTGAGACCGCTCTCACAGCCCATGACTGAATAAGTATATGTTTCGTGTTTAGCCTTTTAACACGATTAAAGAACAAATTTAATATCAATAAATAGAATCCCTTTTAATTATACTATTATGAAAAAATTATCATTGCGATGAGAACTCGTATTTGTTACTGAACACATATTAACAATATTGTATGAATAAATTATGAACATATTGTTAACATATGGTAAAATGCAACAAAAATTGTTTGATAATTGAAATTGTTTAGTACAATATATACATATATATCCTTTAGAGGAGGTATGCTTCATGGACGATTTTATGGAAAAATTATAATTATCAAACAATTAATATGAATAGTATGTTTGCATTTTGTAATTCATTAGACAAAATAGATTTATCAAATATAAT
>CALAVD010000186.1 GCA_937892085.1 uncultured Prevotellaceae bacterium | reverse complement strand
GGATGGGCTTCACGTCGATTTGGCTGCCGGGCAAGAAGGCCTCGATGCCGAACACGTCAACAATCATACCACCCTTAGTGCGGCACTTGATGTAACCCTTGATGATCTCGTCATTCTCAAGCGCTTGATTAACGCGCTCCCAACTCTTGGCAGTGCGAGCTTTCTTGTGCGAGAGCACCAGCTGACCTTTGCGGTCCTCCTGATTCTCGACAAACACCTCTACGGTGTCGCCAACCTTCAGGTCGGGGTTGTAACGGAACTCGTTGTAAGGAATAATACCGTCTGACTTGTAGCCAATGTTAACCACTACCTCGCGCTTGTTGATAGAGATAACAGTACCTTCGGTTACTTCTTTGTCCTTGATAGCGCCAAGCGACTTGTCGTAGGCGGCTTCCAGAGCCTCATGAGACTCATTTTTTTTGGTCTCACCACTTTCAAAGGCCTCCCAATCGAAGTCCTCAAGGGGTGAAATTGGAGAATTTTTTAATTCTTCGCTCATTTAAATGTTAATAAAAAAGTTAATAATCACAGGTCTCTCAGATTCGTTCCCGAGAAACGCGACTGCAAAGGTAAGCATAATTTTCTTACCCACAACTATTTTGCCGTCACATTTTTTTGAAAATAGCGAAAATTGTTCCCTTTTGTGGGGCATGGCGTAGGACATTTTTGGGATATATCACAAAAAACACTAACTTTGCAGTCGTTTTGTAATATCTTTTTTAGAGATACATGACAAACAGTTTGAGCAGGTCTTTATGTATGTTAGTCTAAAAAATACGCATTGTGTAGCGACTTATGTAACTTGTGTTCATGATGTCTAAAATAATCGATGCAACATATTAGACAAAAGAACAAAATTTGTTGATTTGGTTGTTGAGATGTTGTTTTAGTTGTTTGATATACTAACTGCGTTGTTTGATTAACTGCGTCGATGTTTGATGATGATGTATGTAAAAACAAGATCACTTAATGGTTACGCAAGAAGTTACACATTTTACATATAATATATGAACACACTGAATTTGAAATATGACGGGGGAGGGGAGTTCTCGAAGAAGCTATTTCTTGAGACCTACGGCTGCCAGATGAATGTCGCCGACAGCGAGGTGGTGGCGAGCGTGATGCAGATGGCGGGTTATGGCACTACCGACGATCTGGACCGTGCCGATGCCATCTTTATCAACACATGCAGCGTGCGCGACAATGCCGAGCAACGCATCTTCGCGCGACTCAGGACTCTGAATGCCCTGCGCCGCAAGCGTCAGCGCCGCCTTATCATTGGCATAATAGGCTGCATGGCGGAGCGCATGAAAGATGAGCTCATCAGCAATCACGGCGTGGACTTAGTTGCCGGTCCCGACAGCTACCTCGACTTGCCTGACCTCATCGCCGCCGCCGAGAATGGCGAGAAGGCCATCAACGTGCAGCTCTCTACTACCGAGACCTACCGCGACGTCATCCCCACCCGCATCAGCGCTAACAGCATCAGTGGCTTCATCTCCATCATGCGTGGCTGCAACAACTTCTGCACCTACTGCATCGTGCCTTACACCCGCGGGCGTGAGCGTAGCCGTGAGCCGCAGAGCATCCTCAATGAGCTGCGTGACTTGCAGGCAAAGGGCTTCAAAGAGGTGACCCTGTTAGGGCAGAACGTGAATTCCTATCTTTATAAGAGAAAGAGAGAAGAAGAGGATAAATCTACGGAGTTCAGGAGTCTCAGTAGTGAGAAATTATTAACTCCCTCACTTCCAGACTCCGTAGAGAGAACGAGAGCACAAGAGGGCGTTGAAGTCGTGGATTTTGCCGCGTTGCTGGCGATGGTGGCAGAGGCGGCTCCCGAGATGCGTGTGCGCTTCACCACGAGCAACCCCGAGGACTTGAGCGACGCGATTATCGACACGATGGCGAGCCACGAGAACATCTGCAACCACATTCACCTGCCGGTGCAGAGCGGCAGCAACAAGGTGCTGAAACTGATGAATCGCAAATACACCCGCGAGTGGTACCTCGACCGCATAGCGCGCATCCGCCAGGCGATGCCCGACTGCGGTATCTCGACCGACATGTTCACGGGGTTTCACGATGAGACCGAGGAGGACTTCGAGGAGACGCTGAGCCTGATGCGTGAGGTGGGCTTCGACTCGTCGTTTATGTTCAAGTACAGCGAGCGACCAGGCACTTTCGCCGCTAAGCGACTGCCCGACAATGTGCCCGAAGATGTGAAAATCGACCGCCTCAACCGCATGATAGCGTTGCAAAACGAGCTCTCGCTGTGCAGCAACCGTGCCGATGTGGGCAAGACCTTCGAGGTGCTGGTGGAGGGCTACAGCAAGCGTTCGCACGACGACATGTACGGCCGCACACAGCAGAATAAGGTCATAGTGTTCCCTGCCGGCGACACAAAAATTGGCGACAAGGTGATGTGTAAAGTGGAAAAATCCACCAGCGCAACGCTGATAGGGACTATTTGTAATGCATAATGCATAATGCACAATGCATAATTTACAATGTATAATGCACAATCCATAAAGCACAATTTTCATTAAAGGCTCCTTTTATTCCTTTTTCTCCTTTCAATGATTCAAAAAAAGAAAGAGTTTCAACCGTAAATGGTTGAAACTCTTGTCTTTAGTGGCGGGGGCCGGATTCGAACCAACGACCTCTGGGTTATGAGCCCAACGAGCTACCAC
>CALAVD010000185.1 GCA_937892085.1 uncultured Prevotellaceae bacterium | reverse complement strand
TCTATAGCCCCTGGCCCGAAGAGATGAACCGCCAGATTACTGGTCGTATAGCCACTTTGGATTTTGCGCCCACGCCATTGAGCCGTCAGAACCTGCTCGATGAAGGAGTGGGCGAGGATCATATCTTTGTTACCGGCAACACTGTAATTGACGCTTTGCATATTGTCGTCAACAAGATAAAGAGTAACAGTAACTTGAATGACACTCTGTCGTCAAACCTTGCTCGTCAAGGCTACGAAGTGAACCGACTTGCCAAAGGCCGCAAACTGGTGCTTATCACAGGGCATCGCCGCGAGAACTTTGGTGACGGTTTTCTTAACATCTGCAATGCCATCAAGCATTTGAGCGAGAAATATCCAGAGGTGGATTTCGTTTATCCCATGCACTTGAATCCTAATGTTCGCAAGCCTATTCACAAAATCTTTGGTGATAATCTTGAGAACTTAGGCAATCTTTTCTTTATCGAGCCTCTCGAGTACCTCGACTTCGTGTTCTTGATGGAGAAATCTACAATTGTGCTCACCGATAGCGGAGGCATTCAGGAGGAGGCTCCTGGGCTGGGTAAACCTGTTATAGTGATGCGTGATACTACCGAGCGCCCCGAAGCTTTAGAAGCCGGCACCGTGAAACTTGTGGGCACCGACTATAACAAGATAGTTGATAACGTGTCGTTACTTCTTGATGACGCGAGAGAATATGAGATTATGAGCCGAGCCAACAACCCCTATGGCGACGGTAAAGCTTCGCCACGCATTGCCGAGGCATTATTAAAGTATTAATAGTTAAAGGTTTCAGCAACATGAAAGGTAAAATATTAGTAGCTGGTGGAATGGGCTTCATTGGCTCACACACCACGGTAGAATTGCAAAATGCAGGATATGAGGTTGTTATCGTTGACAATCTCTCAAATAGTAATATTGACGTACTCGACGGAATAGAAAAGATTACAGGCATTCGACCTGTTTTTGTGGAGGGAGATTGCACCGATGCCAATTTCCTTCGAAAGATGTTCGGCGACAATCCTGGCATTGATGGTATTATCGATTTTGCAGCAAGTAAAGCTGTGGGTGAATCGGTAGAGAAACCAATCATGTATTATCGCAACAATCTCAACATCTTGCTCAATCTGCTTGAACTGATGCCTGAGTTTGGCGTGAAAGGCTTTGTGTTCTCATCTTCATGCACTGTATATGGCGAGCCAGACCAGAATCCAATTACAGAGGATGCGCCAACCAAGAAAGCCACATCGCCTTATGGTGCTACCAAGCAGGTGAGTGAGGATATCATAGCCGATGTCATTAAGAGCGGAAGCCCTATTAAAGCTGTGTTGCTGCGATATTTCAACCCAATTGGCGCTCATCCCAGTGCTGAGATTGGGGAACTGCCCAATGGCGTGCCAGCCAACCTTGTGCCCTACCTTACACAGACGGCAATCGGTGTGCGCAAAGAGCTGAGCATCTTTGGTGACGACTACGACACCCCCGATGGCTCTTGCATACGCGACTTCATCAATGTCGTTGACTTGGCAAAAGCTCATGTCAAAGCTCTTGAGCGCATGCTTGAGAATAAGAGCGATAAGCCTCTCGAGGTTTTCAACATTGGCACTGGCGAAGGTGCTTCGGTGCTACAGCTGCTCGCCGCTTTTGAGAAGGCTACAGGCGTGAAAGTTCCTCACAAGATTGTGGGCCGTCGTGAAGGTGATATAGTGAAAATTTGGGCTGACCCCAAGAAAGCCAACGAAGTTCTGGGCTGGAAGGCTCAAGAGACCCTTGAGGACACAATGCTTAGTGCATGGCGATGGCAGCTGCGCCTCCGTGAACGAGGAATAATGTAGAAAGTATTAAGAGTTAGGTGATAAGTAGGTGATAAGTATGTGATAACGCGTGACTTGTCCGTGAGTTTCGAACGACAATACTATTGGCTTGTTTGCTTGTCAACTTGTTTACTTGTCAACTTGTTTACTAAAAAAACTATATTAGGTGAAAAATATAAGAAATTTTTGCATAATAGCCCATATTGATCATGGTAAGAGTACTCTTGCCGACCGTTTGCTCGAATTCACCAAGACTGTGGGAGTTAAGGAGATGCAGAACCAAGTTCTCGATGATATGGATCTCGAGCGCGAACGTGGCATCACCATCAAGAGCCATGCCATTCAGATGGATTACGAGATGGGAGGCGAGAAATTTACCCTCAACCTCATTGACACACCAGGACACGTCGATTTTTCCTACGAGGTGTCGCGTTCTATCGCTGCTTGCGAGGGTGCATTACTCGTGGTAGATGCCACTCAGGGTGTTCAGGCTCAGACCATCAGCAACCTCTATATGGCAATCGACAATGGTCTTGAGATAATTCCTGTCATAAACAAGATTGACATGGAAAGCGCTCATCCCGATGAGGTTGAAGACGAGATTGTTGACCTTCTTGGTTGCGACCCCGAGGATATTATCCGCGTGAGTGCTCGCACTGGCGAGGGAGTGCCTAAAGTGCTTGAGGCGATAGTTCAGCGCGTGCCTGCTCCTAATGGCAATCCTGAGGCTCCTCTCCAGGCTCTTATTTTTGACTCGGTATTCAATCCATTCCGTGGAATTATCGTATATTTCAAGATTGAGAATGGCAGCATCCACAAGGGTGACTTGGTGAAGTTTGTCAACACTGGCAAGCAGTATAATGCCGATGAAATCGGTGTCCTCAAGTTGCAAATGGCGCCACGTGATGTGCTCACTACAGGCACTGTGGGTTACATTATCTCGGGAATAAAGACATCGGCTGAGGTGCGCGTGGGTGATACTATCACTCATGTGGCTACACCATGTGAGAAAGCCATTGAGGGTTTCCAAGAAGTGAAACCGATGGTCTTTGCAGGAGTATATCCCATCGACCCCGAAGATTTCGAGAATCTGCGCTCTTCGCTTGAGAAACTTCAGCTCAACGATGCCTCATTGACGTTCACTCCCGAGTCGTCGGTAGCTTTAGGATTCGGCTTCCGTTGTGGATTCTTGGGATTGCTTCACATGGAGATTGTGCAAGAACGCTTGAGCCGTGAGTTCAACATGGAGGTGATAACCACTGTGCCCAACGTTTCTTATAAAGTCTATGACAAGAAAGGCGAGATGACCGAGGTTCACAACCCTGCGGGCTTGCCCGACCCAACTCTCATTGAGCATATCGAGGAGCCTTACATCCGTGCTTCGATTATCACCCAGAGCGAGTTTATGGGGTCCATCATCACTCTGTGTCTTGGCAAGAGGGGCGAGCTCATCAAGCAAGACTACATCTCGGGCAATCGCATGGAGCTGACCTTCGACATCCCCCTTGGCGAGATTGTAATCGATTTTTACGACAAGCTAAAGAGCATTTCTAAGGGATATGCCTCGTTTGATTACTACATCCACGACTTCCGCGACTCGAAACTAATCAAGATGGATATTCTGCTCAATGGACAGCCAGTTGACGCATTGAGTTCGCTCACCCACGTTGACAATGCCGTGTCGTTAGGACGACGCATGTGCGAGAAGCTAAAAGAACTCATTCCACGACAGCAGTACGACATCGCCATCCAAGCAGCTATTGGAGCAAAAATCATTGCTCGTGAAACTGTCAAGCAGGTGCGCAAGGATGTGACGGCCAAGTGTTATGGTGGTGACGTGAGCCGCAAGCGCAAACTCCTTGAGAAACAAAAAGCCGGCAAGAAACGTATGAAACAAATTGGCACTGTGCAAGTGCCGCAAAAAGCATTCCTTGCAGTTTTGAAATTAGATTAAGAATTGACCGATTCAGATAAAAAATAGGAGAGGACATCTCCTATTTTTCTTTTACGACTATTGTCATCTCGCATCGGTAGCAATCGCAGTTCACTTGGAGTAAGGTCTTGCCATTGCGCAAGAAGAGGGGAGAAGGGAGCTGATGCTTTGATTTCTTGTCTTTCAGGCACGCGCCGAGTTCACGGCGGAGGCAATAGCGGGTGTGCATCAGAGCGTGGTTCTCGCTGATAGTTCCGTCACATTCGAGAGCGTGAACCATTGATTGCACTCCATGGTCAGCATAAAACTTCTCGGCTACCTTGTTTGCCACATTGTCTTGTGAGGCGAGCGTTGTTCTTGGAAATCGAGCTTCGCTATTCTCAGGGCGACGCAAGTCACGGCAATAGGCAATGCGATGGCAGCGATCTAACAGTTCAATCGTCTCACGCCTGAGCTGTGCCACTATCGACACGGGAATGAAATAATCGCCCTCTATCTCGCAGGAGCGCAGCGAATAAATCGTATCGCCTAATTTCGACAGGGCCTGCTTCAGACGCTCGTTTTGAGGTTTCAGCGCCACTTGTGGATCTTCGCTGAGCGGTATGGCATGAACTGCCGAGCTGCCACGCTCGTCAGTGGCTTTCAAGCATAGCAGCTTGCCGCTATTCCACATCACAAAGTCAACATTGATTCTTCTCTCGGCACTGGGTTTCGCCAGCAAGTCGTTAAACGCTTTGTCAAACGTGCGATAAACCTTGTCGCCACGCTTCACTCCGCATGGCTCTTTAAGGAATATTCTGTTCCCCATCACTTTGTTGACGCGAAAGCCGTCGTAATTACCCTCACTGTCGATAAAGCTCAAGCCGTCGCCATTGGCAAGCTGGGTAGCGCTGTCAAGAAGCAAAGTGTTGCCATTGACTGAAAGCACTTTTCCAAGATACTCGCCTTGCGACTTTGGGGTGTTGAGTGATGCCATCTCAGTTCCGTTTTCAGGATGCGTGCCATCAATAAAATAATGTGTGAACGAGCGGTTGAAGCTCTTCGCAAGACATGGTTCAAAGGTGAAAACCGAAGAGCCTGCCGAGCTGCGCTTGAGACCGCCGTTTGCCGCGATGATTCGGTCAAGCGCATTGCTATAGTAAGCTACCACATTCTTCACATAGTCAACATCTTTCAAGCGACCTTCAATCTTGAAAGACGAAATGCCGGCATCTATCATCTGTTGCAAGCGGTCGCTGGCGTTGAAGTCGCGCAACGAGAGCAGATGCTTCGATTTGATGAGTACGTTGCCACGCTCGTCCTCCAAATCGTAGCTCAAGCGACAGAATTGAGCGCACTCGCCTCGATTAGCACTGCGGCTTTTCAGCGCCTGACTAATCTGGCACCTGCCGCTATAACTCACGCACAACGCCCCATGACAGAACCCCTCGAGCGGAACTTTCACAACAGAATTAATATCCCTGATTTCATCCAAAGAAAGTTCTCTTGCTAATACCAGTTGCGAGAATCCCATCTGTTCCAGAAACTTAGCCTTCTCAGGAGTGCGGACGTCGCATTGAGTGCTGGCATGAAGTGCAATAGGAGGGAGGTCAAGACGCAAAATCGCCATATCTTGCACGATGAGAGCATCAACGCCAGCATTGTAAAGGCTGTGAATCATTCTCTCAACGTCTATCAACTCATGGTCATATATGATAGTATTTACCGTGCAATAGATGCGGGCATTATATTGATGCGCAAAATCAACGAGGCGCTTAATAGATTCAATGTCATTGCCCGCCTGTGAACGCGCACCAAAGGCATTAGCTCCGATGTAAACCGCATCGGCGCCATGCTTAATCGCCTCTATGCCAATCTCAGCATTCTTAGCCGGCGCAAGCAGTTCTATGTGTCTTGCATTATGGTTCAACAGTCAAAGAGAACAATTTATAATTCGTTTAATTAGTGTGTATTAATCAAAAAAAGAGACCCAAAACAAGTCTTTGAGTCTCTTGAAAAGTAGCGGGACTGAGAATTGAACTCAGGACCTCCGGGTTATGAATCCGACGCTCTAACCATCTGAGCTATCCCGCCATTTCACTTTTGCGACTGCAAAGGTACTGCTTTTTTTTATTCTGTGCAAGAACTGCAGTGTTTTTTTTCTGAAAAAAGTTTGTTATTCGTCGTTTTTCGGCAAGTTGTTTTTGTCGCAAACTATCACTGTGCGCAACTTAGAGATGTCGAGATACTGACGTGCGATGTCTTGTAGCTGGCGACTTGTCACGTTGCGAATTTCCTTTACCTGCTCATTAAGGTAAGTAGGATAAGTGCCGTAACAGAACATGTTGCCTATGTAAGATGCAATGTTGAATGGTGTGTCGAGGGTCTTTGCCAAGTCGCTGAGCATGTAGCGGCGCACTGTTTCAAGCTCTTCCGGTGGGATGGACTCGTCATGCAGTCTTTTGATTTCGCGATGCACTTCGCTTATCACGTTCCAGGTGTGGCGAGTGTCGCACTCGGTGGCAATTCCCACATATCCATCAAATGCCCTGCCGCTATGGCTGGCGCTGATACCGTAGGTATAGCCCTTCTCTTCACGTATGTTCTTCATCAGTCGGCTGCCGAAATAGCCG
>CALAVD010000184.1 GCA_937892085.1 uncultured Prevotellaceae bacterium | reverse complement strand
TTATTTTTTAAAGTGGACTCATAGTTTGATTTATAAAAAATATGCACAAACTCTGTAATAAAATAAAAACAACGGATTTTTAAATAAAATGCTCACGCTCGGAAGGCATTAAGCAAGCTCATATTTCTCTCGCTCAATCGCATTTTTCTGATTCGTCTGACATCCTCAACGCTTTAATAAAATAAAAACCACAGATTTAACAGATTAAACAGATAGCTCAACAAAGCTAATAAATCTGTTAAATTTGTGGTTTTTTTATAGAGATAGGCAGAGTCGAGGCATTCCTTCTGACCGATTTGGGTTCAATAAGAAAATAGTGTGCTAATTATACAAAAAATGCGCCATTATCGTAGCGCATTTTTTTATAAGTGAGTTATTTAGACTTTGATTATTTCAAGTCGGGATTGGTGATGTGCAATTCGTTTTGCACTTTGGGCATTGGGGTGTCTTGGACCTTATTCTCCTCGGCTTTGATTTTTGCTTTAGCGTCTTGCTCAGCTTTGTAGGCTTTTGCTGCCTCGCTGCCTGGCTTGAGCCAAGTGTCGAGCCACTTGTAGAACTCACGATGCCATACCAGTGCATTTTGTGGGCGCAGAATCCAGTGGTTCTCCTCGGGGAAGAGAATCATGCGCGAGGGGATGCCACGGATTTGTGCCGCGTTGAATGCTTGGCACGCCTGAGTGAAGACGATGCGGTAGTCGAGCTCGCCGGCAGTAATCATAATAGGAGTGTTCCAGTTCTCTACGAAGTTGATGGGGTTAGCTTCGCGATAAGTCTTTTGAGCTACGGCATTGTCCTTTTCCCAAACAGGTCCTCCAAGGTCCCACTGTGTGAACCACATCTCCTCGGTCTCGAGATATTGAGCCTCGAGGTTGAAGATTCCGGCATGAGCCAGGAAGCAGGCGAAAGTGTTGTTATGGTTACCGGCAAGCCAGTAAACCGAATAACCGCCGTAGCTTGCACCCACAGCACCCATGCGGTCGCCGTCGATGTAAGGCTGCTGCTTCATGTACTCGGCAGCGCTCATGTAGTCTTTCATGTTCTGACCTCCGTAGTCGCCGCTGATTTGAGCGTTCCACTCGGGACCGAAGCCTGGCAGACCGCGACGGTTAGGCGCGATTACCACATATCCCTGGCTTGCCATGAGGCGGAAGTTCCAGCGATAAGAGAAGAACTGGCTCACTGGCGACTGTGGCCCTCCTTCGCAGAAGAAGATAGAAGGATATTTCTTGTTAGGTTCGAAATCGGGTGGAAGCACTACCCACACTGTCATTTCCTTGCCATCGGTGGTCTTCACAATCTCCTTCTTGATTGTTATGGGCTTCAGTTGCTTGAGGATGTCATCGTTAACGTGTGACAGTTGAACGGGCTCTTTGCCCATCTCCATGCAGTAAATCTCGTTAGGCTCGGCATAGTTGTGGCGCAGAGTGATGACCTTGCCGTCCTTCAGGGGAACGATGGCTCCAAAGTCGTAATATTTGTTGTCCTCCTCGTTGCGGTTTACAGGGCTGATGGTGTCAACTTGCTGGGTGGCGATGTCGATGCGGAACATGGGGATGGTGCCCATGTGTGGGGCGAGGAAGTAGATGAACTTGCCGTCGGGCGACCATGCAATGTCGTCGGCGCTGTAGTCCCAGTTCTCGGTGAGGTCTTTCTTCTCTCCGCTCTTCATGTCAAGAAGGAAGATGCGGTTTTTGTCGGCCTCATAGCCGTCATGCTCCATTGAGAGGAACGCCAGCTTGTCGCCCATCACGCGAGGGTTGGTGTCATAGCCCATCATGCCCTCGGTGAGGTTCTTCACGGTCTTGCCGCTTGCCACGTCATAGAGGTAGAGGTCGCTGTTGGTAGAGAAAGCATATTCCTTGCCGGTCTTTTTGCGGCAGGTGTAGATAAGCTGCTTGCTGTCGGGCGTCCAGGCAAACGACTCGATGCCTCCCCAGGGGAGCATGGGTGACTCATATTCGGTGCCTTCGAGAATATCTTTGGGGTCTTTAACCACGTTGCCGGTAAAGTCGGCGACGAAAGGATGAGGTACCTCGGTTACCCATTGGTCCCAATGCTTATACATCATGTCGTCGATGATGCGTGCGTTGGCCTTGTCGAGTTCGGGGTAGTGGTCGGTAGGCAGAGTTTTGCCATACTTCACATTGCTGATCATAACAATCTTGTTGCCGTCGGGAGAGATTACAAATCCATCCACACCATTCTCAAGCTCACTGACGGGCTTGCGGCTGCTGCCATCGGCTTTCATCACCCACACTTGGGTTTTTGCGTCATCCTTTTTGGGGTCGCGATAGAGGAAGGCTATCATTGCTCCATCGTTGATCCACACAGCATTGTTCTCGCTACCGGGGGTATTGGTGAGATTAATCGCGGGAGTTTTCCCGTCGATATCCATTACCCAAATGTCGCTGTTGCCCTTGTTCTCCTCAACGTCTTGGTAGTTCACATTAAAAAGGACACGTGTCCCGTCGGGTGACACTTGTGGGTCGCTCACTCGTCCAAGAGCCAAAAGAACCTCGGGCGTGAATTGCCCGTCTTTGATTTCAATGGCCAATCCGTTAGCTGCTTTGTCCGATTTGCAAGCAGTTAAAGCCATCAAAGCTGCTAATGAAGCCATAAGAGTTGTTTTAAATAGATTCATAAAGATAGTTGTTAATTTGATTGATAGTGTTTGTTTTTTGATTTATGTTCTTATAAACTGCAAAATTAGTGTTTTTTATCAAACAATTAATCATAATCACAAACATTTTTTCATTTGATACTGAAATTAAGGCCATTTGCCTTTCTGCATTGCCTTGTTCGCTTGTTTGCTTGTTCGCTCGTTTGCTTGTTCGCTTGTTTGCTTGTTCGCTCGTCGGCTATAAACTACAGTTTAAAACCTACACCAAGATATAAGCTTCGGGGCAATGAAGGACCGTAAATATAGGCGCTGTCACGTTCAGGTCCAGCGTCAAGGTCTTTCTGGAACTGGTTGAAGATGTTGATGATTCCGGCATTAAGATTCATCTGTACCTTGCTGGCGATGTTGAATTTGTAAGAGAGTTTCATGCTCATGTCCCAGAATGTGGGAGTGTTGACCTCCACGTCAACAGGTGTGCCACTGCTCGCATAGTGTTGCACAAGCATGGTTCCAGTGGCGGTACCCGTGATGTCGATGTCAAAGTTGTTGATGGGTGTCACTTTTACATTGCAATAACCATAAGCGTTAGGAGTGCGGAACATTTTGCGCTGTGGTGCGATTTCGTCGCTCCATTGCTCTGCCTCGTTGTAACGACTGCGCTGCAATGTCACACCCATCTCGAGGTCCACGATGTTTGAGAACATGAAATCAAGGGTTGTCGAGAGTCCTAAGACCTTTGCCCCATT
The DNA here is from genome assembly GCA_937892085.1 of uncultured Prevotellaceae bacterium. Taxonomy (GTDB): domain Bacteria; phylum Bacteroidota; class Bacteroidia; order Bacteroidales; family Muribaculaceae; genus Sodaliphilus. The sequence continues at coordinate 2,788 of CALAVD010000184.1, read as the reverse complement.
GCCATTATAGCGCTCAATGATGATGCATCCTTGCTGGTCCACGAGGTCGGTCTCCCTCTCGGAAAACACATTAGATAAAGAGGTGTAGAACCCCTCAATCATCCAGTTGAAGTTGAACGTCTCAAACGAGTGATAGCCATTTGCCGAGAGGGTGAAAGTGCGGCTGCGCTCCTCTTTCAACTCATTGGCAAGATGAATCTTGAAGCGGTTACCGGCAGCCATCTCGATGTGCATCTCCTCGTCAAAGATTTGTGGTGCACGAAAGCCTTCGCCATAGCTGGTGCGGAGTGTTAGTTTGCTTGATGGGCTATATCGCACATTCACGCGTGGGCTGAAAATCGCATTCTTGACAAGGTTGTGCTTGTCGATGCGAGCCCCAATCAGGAAACTCCACATCTGGTTTTTCCATTCGTTCTGAAAATATCCGCTTGTGATGTGTGTTGATTGTTTGGTCTCAAAATTGTAGCCCATAGCGATGTCTCGAAGGCGGTCGTTGTTGTACTCAAAGCCTATGGTGAGTTGTGCAGGCAGGAACAGTAGCTTGTCGAAGCTGTAGCGCCCCAATGTCCCTAACATCCAAGTCACGTCGGTAGTGCGGCTGTAGTATAGAGTCGCGTCAGGGTCAGGGTCTTCGTCGGTTCCGTAACCTCCGGTATAGCTGTGTCGGTTGATGGCAGCTATTGCTGCATATACATCGTAGTGCCACTTGTGGTCGTAGCTTGTCCATTCCCACGACAGATTGGCGTTGTGCATATTGTGGCGTGCCTGCTCGCAGATGTTGGCGTTCTCAGGACTCTCATGCATCTTGTTGCCGCCACGGCGGTTGTCGTGCATGAAATAATAGGTGAGAGCCAGTTGTGACCGGGCGCTGGGTTTGAAAAACATTTTGGTGCCAACGGTCTGCATATTGAGTCGTGGCAGAGTGGTGTATCCGTCGTCGGTGTGGCTATAACCTTGGCGATAGCGGTTGTTGGCAAAGACAGTGATGCCACGTGTTATGTCATCATCTATTAGTGACGCATTTAATGAGGTGTTGTTGTCGAAGGTGTTGCCACAACCAATTGAAGTTATGGTGTGACTTGCCTCGATACTGTTGCTCGACGGGTTGCGAGTTATTATGTTTATCGTTCCTGCAACTGCCGATGCTCCGTAGAGTGCTGAGCCGCCACCTCGCATCACCTCGATTTGATTTATCATGCACGACGGCAGCTGTTCGATGCCATAGAGGGTGCTCACAGCCGAGAATACTGGGCGTGAGTCAATCAATATTTGAGAATAATGTCCGTCGAGACCATTGATGCGTGCTTGTTTATATCCGCAGTTGCTGCAGTCATCCTCAATGCGCACACCAGGTTGGAACGATAATGCGTCGCCCACGCATGCCGCATTAACGGCATCGAGCAAACGTCGCCCTGTTACTTGTATCATGGCGGGTGCCAGTCGTTGCAAGGTTGCGGTGTGATTGGCGGTAATCACTACATTGCCCAAGTGTACCGACTCCAGGGAGTCCTCGCTCTCTTGGGCATAGAGGTTCATATCAGTAATCGTTGCTACAGCAATAGCCATAACAACAATAATAAATTTCCTCATTTAATTGATTGTAAGTGGTTTAGGTGATTGTTTTTTACTCTAAAGTGGAGAAAAGGGTAACACTAAATCACTACTGGCGGGGCTCGTGATTGCCTGTGGCTTGAGGTTGTAACAGGCAATGAGCATGTGTTAAGGCAGTCGATTGTGGTCTCACTTTGCTGCACCGTTATTAGCGGTGTTGATTGTAAAGTGAACTGTTGGCTGCTACTGATTTGGCACAGAAGACATGTGGACATGTGGTCGTGAAGGACAGTAATGTGACTATAGTGCTTCACATGGTGAGCGCACATGTCGCAATATTCCTCGCTTGATGGCACAGCTTGCGGTTCATGGATGTGAATAACATTCACTAACTGCATGGAGAGCAGTACCGCCAGCAAAAACCAAGTGTATGTCTTCTGTTGTATATTCATGCTTTGACGTTGCAAAATTATTATTTTTTCTTGAAATTGAGCCTATTTTTCTTAAAAAAATCAAAAAATGATATGATACACAGAAATGTTGTATGTATTTGCACAAATATTCAATGGTCTCATCCGTAAACAAAGACATGCGCATCAAATAGGCCAATAAAGATATAATAAAGTCTTCCGCCTGATCACCGATTTCATCCACCATATGGTTGCAAAGCCGAAGCAGGGATTTTCCGGGAACCCGAAGTCCGTCATAAATTCCAAGCATCTCATAGGCGGTCATATAGTCGTCTGATGTAATCAACAAATCGATAATATAGGCAGCAGTTTGAGAATCCAAATTGCGATATTCCTTATAATCCACAAGATATTTTACCAAAAGATCTTCTTTGGTATGTTCCTTTAAAATCATGGAAATCAAAGGAAGCTTCTTGCGTTTGTATGCAAGTGAAATCTCATTGTTGTATAAGAAATCTTTTATTTTATTTAACTTTTGTTGCGGAATATCATCGGCATTTTCGTATTCATCAAATTCCTGTATCGGCAGCAACTCCACCGCCGTAATTCCCAAGGACTTGAGATAGGGAATTTTTTCTATGAGACCGCGATATGTTCCGCTGTATTTTACTCCAGATGTTTTTGAGGCGGTAAAGCCTTTCAGATGAGTCTCATAAATAATCGTGTCCTGCAGGGGTGTGCGTAGAGGACGGTCATCTTCCCAGTCATAATCATCTGTATCTAAGATCGGAAGAGCACACGTCTGAACTCCAGTCACACTTGAATCT
>CALAVD010000183.1 GCA_937892085.1 uncultured Prevotellaceae bacterium | reverse complement strand
GATTGAGCTGATGGACAAATATGGTGCCGACGGTGTGCGCATGGGCATGATGCTCAGCGCACCGGCAGGTAACGACATCCTCTTTGATGAGGCGCTGTGCGAGCAAGGCCGCAACTTCAACAACAAGATTTGGAACGCGTTCCGACTTGTTAAAGGTTGGGAAGTTGCCGACATAGAGCAGCCTGAGCACAGCCGTCTCGCCATCGAGTGGTTCCAGGCACAGCTCAACAGCACCATCGCCGAGATGAAAGATCTCTACACCAAGTTCCGCATCAGCGACTCACTGATGGCCATCTACCGCCTGTTCTGGGAAGACTTCTCGGCCCTCTACCTCGAGATTGTGAAGCCCGCCTACCAGCAGCCCATCGACCGCGCCTCGATGGAAGCCACACTGTGCTTCTTCGACGTATTGCTGCGCCTCATCCACCCCTTCATGCCGTTTATCAGCGAGGAGTTGTGGCAGCACATCAGCGAGCGCGCCGAGGGCGAGAGCATCATGTACGCTATTGTTCCTGAGCCACAGCCCGTTGACGAGAACATTATCAAGGCGATGAGCGAGGCACGTGAGATTATCACCGCTGTGCGCAACGTGCGCGCCAGCAAGAACATCGCCCAGCGAACCATGCTCCAGTTGCAAGTAGCCAACGCCGAGTGGGATAATGCTTATCAACCCATCATTGTGAAACTCGCTGGCCTTGACGCCATCGAGCATATAGAGGCAAAAGACCCGACTGCCGCCTCGTTTATGGTTGGCACCACCGAATTTGCCGTGCCACTGCACGATAACATCAACGTTGCCGAGGAAATCGAGAAAATTGAGAAAGAGCTGACCTACACTCAAGGCTTCCTTGCCAGCGTAGAGAAGAAGCTCAGCAACGAGCGCTTCGTCGCCAATGCTCCCGAGGCAGTAGTCGCTGCCGAGCGCAAGAAGCAAGCCGACGCCCAGAGCAAAATCGCCACTCTGCAAGAGACGCTGGCAGCGCTTAAGGGGTAACCGCTATTTCTAAATACCCTATATATTCTAGATATTCTAGATATTCTATATTCTCTATATACTCTGGAAATTCTATATATTAAAGAAACATCGGCAGCGAGATTTCGCTGCCGATGTTACTTTAATGTGTTATCACTTTTTTCGTTTCCCTTTTTTCATAAACTTGTCGTAGTTGCCGGCTGGGGCGTCGCTGCCGTTACCGCGTTTCTTGAACCCTCGCTCGGCATCGCGTCGGGTGCGTCGGTCGTTGCGGCGACGATGCTCTCGCTCCAAAGCCTCAAACTTCGCCCTTCTCCTCTCGGCTCGG
>CALAVD010000182.1 GCA_937892085.1 uncultured Prevotellaceae bacterium | reverse complement strand
TCAGCAGCCCGACGTGCTCCTGCTCGACGAGCCTACCAACCACCTCGATGCCGAGTCGATTGACTGGCTTGAGCAACACTTGCAGCAGTATGAGGGAACGGTGATTGCCGTGACTCACGACCGCTACTTCCTCGACCATGTGGCAGGCTGGATTCTTGAGCTTGACCGTGGAGAGGGCATCCCCTGGCGTGGCAATTACAGCAGTTGGCTGGAGCAGAAGACTCAGCGCTTGGCGCAGGAGGAGAAGACCGAGAGCAAGCGTCGCAAGACGCTGCAACGCGAGTTAGAATGGGTGCGCATGGCACCTAAGGCTCGTCAGGCTAAGGGCAAGGCGCGTCTTAACAGCTACGACAAACTTCTCAACGAGACTGTGAAAGAAAAAGAGGAGAAACTTGAAATCTTCATTCCTAATGGACCGCGACTGGGCAACAAGGTTATCGAGGCTCAGCATGTGGCGAAGGCCTTTGGCGACAAGCTGCTCTTCGACGACCTGAACTTCATGCTGCCGCCCAACGGCATAGTGGGCGTAATTGGTCCCAACGGCGCCGGCAAGACTACGCTTTTCCGCTTGATTATGGGGCTCGAGATACCCGACAGCGGCATTTTCGAGGTGGGCGAGACGGTGAAGGCGGTGTATGTTGACCAGCAGCACACCAGCATCGACCCCGAGAAGACCGTCTATGAAGTAATTTCGGGTGGGGTAGAGCTGTTGCGCATGGGAGGACGTGACGTGAACGCAAGGGCTTATCTCTCACGTTTCAACTTCTCGGGAGTAGATCAGCAGAAGAAATGCGGCGTACTCAGCGGTGGCGAGCGCAACCGTCTGCAACTGGCTCTGGCACTGAAAGAAGAGGGTAATGTGCTGCTGCTTGATGAGCCCACCAACGACATCGACGTGAACACTCTGCGAGCTCTTGAGGAAGGTCTCGACGACTTCGCCGGCTGCGCGGTGGTCATCAGCCACGACCGCTGGTTCCTCGACCGCATCTGCACCCACATCCTCGCCTTCGAGGGCGACAGCAACGTCTTCTTCTTCGAAGGCTCCTATTCTGAGTACGAAGAAAACAAACTCAAGCGCTTAGGCAAAGAAGAACCCACCCGCGTCCGCTACCGTAAACTCACCGACTGACGGTTTGTCACATCCTGTTTCTTAACCAAATAGCCAATAGAGGGTCCGAGACACTATACTCGTGACCCTTTTGCGTTATTATATCATATTCTAACAGCTTTTTAGTAGCCGACTGCACTGCACTTGCCGATTTCAATTGGTTCCTCTTTACAAAAGCTGCCGAGGTGATTCTAGAGGCAACACCCTCACGGGCGATGGCATAGAGCAGCTCTTTTTGCTGTGGTGTGATAAAAGCCAGCATTTCCTGTAAGCGCTTCTCGTTTTGTGTAAGATAGGAATCGGTGACTTCGTCAATAATCTGCTGAGTGCATTTTTCGCCTTCTTGCACAATGATAAACGCGTCGTGAAAGATGCGGTGCATATACATTGTGACGCCCTGCCACTTGTGGTAAACAGTGGCGATGGTTTCTTCATCAATAACCTTCCCTGCTGCTTCAAAATGATGCTTAACGAAGTTTGTATAGCTCTCTATGGCAATGGGGTCGAGAGATAATAGTGATGCGCTTTGGTAGAAAGGTCGTTTGTAAGAGAAAAACATTTCGCTCATAATGCGCCGCTCACTGCCGGCAAAGATAAAGAATGTGTTTTTCATGAATTGAATTTTGCTCCTCAGTAGTGCTTCAACGTTTTTCTCGGGATAATTGGTGATTTGTTGAAACTCATCGATTGCCACAATGCAAGGTTTCTCGGCATCTTCTAGGTAGGAGAATATCTCATCGAGCGTGTAGGCGGGCGACGTCACTTGGCCGAGCTTTATGTCAAATGTTGGCGTGCCATTAAGTGGGTCATAACCGAAACTTGCACTAAGTGACCGCATAGCGGCAGTGAATTTTGCAAGAAGCCTATCGCTCTTTTTAGCAACAGTTTTAAAAACGGCATTTCCTAATTCAACAATCAGCTCACTAAAAGACGTAGTGTGAAGGATGTCGATAGATACCGTGATAAACTCATCTTTTATCGCCGCTTGCTCAAAGCAGTGATTGATGAGGCCTGTCTTCCCCACGCGTCGAGGAGAGATAAGCACAAGGTTGTTCTGGTTGGTGACAGTCGTTATTAATTGACGCGTTTCTCTCTCACGGTCACAAAAGTATTCCTCTGGAATATTAGGTGTTAATATAAATGGATTTTGTTTCATCGCATTTCACATTTTGGTTTTCTGCTCGCAAAATTATATAAATAAAATGAATTATGCAAACAAAATTATGCAAAAAGAATAATTCTTTCGGCATAATAAATGCAATGATGTTTTAATTGCATAATTTGGAGATAAGCTCACATAAGATACACAAAGACTGAAGCACGTAGAGAGTGGACAATGAGTTCAGGATTTCTTCAAAAAGTTGCACCTCTCGGTGTCAAAAAGCCTCGCAAAATTAGTGCAAACCGAGTGCAGAGTCAAGCTTGCTTGAACTTTGCCGAGGTGCAGCCTAATTTATCAAACCTCGGAATTTATATAATGCACAATTCATAATGCATAATGCACAATTGTTGCCGCATGGTTTTTATTATCCTGCGTAAGCAGGCTTTTTGGATAAAATGCTCACGCTCGCAAGGCTATAAGCAAGCTTAGCTTTGTCTCGCTTAACCGCATTTTTGACCACAAAGTGGCAGCTTTTTGAATGAATCACTGCGCCATGGCACTCACTTTATTCGAGAAAGGAGCGAAAGCTTAATGCTCTCGCTCCCTCTATCTAATTGATCATCTTGATTTTGAGAATTAAGTTCGTTGAAATTCGTTTAATTCGTTGTTTTTTTAAAGTGGATTTAGTGAGTGGGTGCTTACTCTCCGTTAGATAAAATGCTCACGCTCGTAAGGCCTTAAGCAAGCTTAGGCTTTAACTCACTTAATCGCATTTTTGATGGCTGCCACGCCTGGGAGGGTTTTGCCCTCGATGGCTTCGAGCATGGCTCCGCCGCCGGTGGAGACGTACGACACTTGGTCGGCGAGACCGAACTTGTTGACGGCAGCTACCGAGTCGCCACCGCCCACGAGGGAGTAGGCTCCGTTCTTGGTAGCCTCGGCGACATATTTGGCGATTTCGCCGGTGCCCTTGGCGAAGTTCTCAAACTCAAACACTCCCACCGGGCCGTTCCACAGGATGGTCTTGCTCTTCATGATGATCTCCTTCCACAGGGCGAGCGAAGCGGGGCTGGCGTCCATGCCTTCCCAGCCGTCCTCAATGTTGTGGGTGTCGAAGATGCGCTGCTCGGTGTCGTTCTTGAACTCACGACCAGCGACGGTAGCTACCGAGAGCTGCACGTGCACACCTTTCTTCTTAGCCTCGGCAAGCACATTGAGAGCCTCGGGCATGAGGTCGTCCTCGTGTAGCGAATTGCCAATCTTGCCGCCCTCGGCCTTGAAGAATGTGAATCCCATGCCACCACCGATGATAAGGTAGTCAACCTTGTCGAGCAGGTTCTTGATAACAGCGAGATTCGACGCCACCTTGCTACCGCCGATGATAGCGGTGAAGGGGTGCTGAGCATTCTTGAGCACGTTGTCGATAGCTGTCACCTCTTTCTCCATGAGGAGACCCAGCATCTTGTTGTCGTCGTCGAAGTAGTCGGCGATGACAGCGGTAGAGGCGTGACGGCGG
>CALAVD010000181.1 GCA_937892085.1 uncultured Prevotellaceae bacterium | reverse complement strand
GTTCTTGGTCATAGTGTTGTAAAAGTACCATGAGTTGTCGCTGTTGATGTTGTAGGATGCCGGTTGCTGAGTATTGCCCTTCAAACCGGTATTGCCCTGCTGCTGGGCGAGGTAGGCCTCGCGCTCGGCATTCTCTTTCTCTTCTTTCTCTTTTTTCTTGAGGTCTTCGATGATTTTGGCAATCACCTTCTTCTGCTCCTCGAGCGGCATCTGCGAGAGCCTCAGCAGCGAGTCTTGCAGAGTGACGTTGCCCGAATACACGGCTAACTCGTCGAGCACATCGCTGCGCTGCTTGAGTTCCTTATAGTTGGGATAGTTCTCGCTCAGCTGCGGTATCGCCTCGCTGTAGCAGGGCTGTGCCTTGTCATACTTGTGTTGGGCGAAGTAGATGCCACCGAGTGTGAGCTGGCTGATCGCCTTGTCGATGCCGTTGCGAGTGCTCTTCTTGGCGGCAAGCTCATAGTTCTCCACGGCGTGCACGGTGTCGCCACGCGAGAGGTAAAGGTTGCCGATAGCATAGTAAATCTGGTCGAGATATTCCTTATTGCGGTCGTAGTGCGTAATGCGCTTGAGGGCTTTCACTTCGCCCTCGATGTTGCTACCCTGGAACACGGCACTCTGCTTGATGCGTGCGTTGAATTTTGTGCGGTAAGACGAGGAACTGCTACTACCCGCCTTCTTGTAGGCTTGATAGGCTTTCTCCTTTTGCCCCGTCTCGTCGTAGAGCTGACCAAGCAGGAAGTAGAGGCGCACCTTCTGGCCTCCGCTGGCGCCTTTCACGGCTTTTTCCATATAGGGCACCGCCTCGGCGTTCATCTGGCTCTTGATGTAGAAGTCGGCGTAGGCGAGGTTGGCGAGCTGGTTCAGGCGGGAGTTCTCGATGCGCTCGGGATGGATGTGCACGAGCACGTTGTCGGCCTCGGTGGTCCAGTCCATAGCGCAGTAGCTCAGTGCCTCCCATATCTGCGCCTCGAGCACGAGGTCGGGCTTCCACTGGAAGTGACGCGCTATGTAGTGGAACGTCGCTGCCGAGCTCAGGAAGTCGCCCTTCATGTACTGCGCCTTTGCCATCAGGTACCACGCATTATGGATAAAGGGGTTGTACTCCTCGCGCTTGAGCCATTCCTTATATTTCGGGTCATTACCCTTGCCGGCCTTGCGTGTGGGTTTCTTCTTGATGGAGTGCAGCGAGATGGCCTTCTGCATCTTCTCGATGGTGCGGTCAAAGTTGGTGCTGGGTTGCGTCGCCTTAGGGTTGTTGTAGGCCTCGGCGGGGTGGACAAAGAGCTGGGTGGAGTAGTCGTCTTGATAGTCGTTCTCGAGTTTCTTGATTTGCTCGTCATAATGCTTTTTACCATTATAGTACACGTTGTAGCGTGTGTTCATCGCATGCCAAAAGCGGCTGCCGGCAGTGTTCTTCTTGGTGCTGCACGCCGAGATGACCACTGTCGCAACGATAAACAAAATGGGTATGTAACGATAAAATTTCCTCATTACCCGCAATTGCGCCTTCAAGATATATCTTTTAAATAAACGCAACAACTTTACTTTTATTGCATGGCTGTTGTGAAGGAAGATAGGTTCCAGAAGATATAGAAACTCTATAAAGTCTAGAAAGTCTAGAAAGTCTAGAAAATATAGCAACTAAAAAATGCACCCGCGGGTGCGGATGCATTTTTTATAGTTAACGGTTAAGAAGCTTATTTGATGATAACCTTCTTGTTGCCGTTGATGTAGATACCGGGAGCAACGGGCTTGCCGTTGAGCTTCTGACCGTTGAGGTTGTACCACTCGTTGCTCTGGCTGTCAACAGCAATAGTGCTGATAGCATCAGGATTAGACTGAGTAACCTTCAGCATTGGGATGCCGTCCTCTCTGTCATAAACGAGCTCGAAGTTGTAAGTGCCAGCCTCTGCAATGCGGAAGTTTGCACCGTCAACGAGAGTGATGTTAACGCCCAGGAGGTCTTCGTTGATCAGGAAGAAGCCAACTTGGTTGTCGTCAACGCCACCGTACCAAATCCAGCCACCATCCACTGCGGGAGTGATAACCTTGAACTCAGCCTCAGCCTCGAGAACTACATTCTCAGCCTTGTTCTCAACGAACTCGATCATGCCATCTTCCTGGCTCCAGCCGTTGAATGTACCAACGAGGTAGTAAGGAGCCTCAACCTCACCGTCGAGAGTGGTGAAGAATACGCTTGAAGTCCACTCGGTAGTAGCCTTAGCATCGAAAATACCTTGTGCCTGTACCTCATACTTAGTATTAGGTGCAAGACCCTCGATAGTGTAAGGTACCTCTACGTTCTCAACAACAATCCACTCGCCGGCAGGAACATCGGGAGTCTCACCAGCCATGTAGAAGTCAGTTATGTTGAGGACGTACTGGTCGGTAACATTGAAGTGACGGATGGCGATGTAGCCTTCCTCACCTGCGTAAGGACCAAGGTCAAACTCGTAGGTGGTCTTAGTGCCGGTAGTGGTGATTTCCTCGCTGATTGCTGAGAAGTCGGCAACATCAGTACCGGTAGTGCTTACATATACCTGGAAGTGCTCAGCAGCATAGTCTGCATCCTGTCCCCAAGCAACGAAGCTTACGGTCTCACCAAGAGTAGCTTGTGGAGTGATAATCCAGTTGTCGGGAGTGAGGGCACCAACATTGTTGATGTAGCTGTTAGAAGACAAGGTAACTTGAGTAGTACCATCGTCGAGAGTGAGGTTCCAAACGTACCAGTTCTCACCGTCGCCATCGGCGTCGATAACAGTCCAGCCAGTGGGAACGTCACCAGTGTTGTAGCCCATGAAATCCTCAACTATACCATACTGGATTGCAGCGGTGCGGTAGCGGATGTTGTAGAGGTCTTGAGAACCTACTACGTCAACATCGGCAGTAGTAGCGGTGATGTTGTCAACAGTAACTGCTGCTGGCATAGCGTCAACACCTACAGTAGTGAAGTTCACGAGGTCGGTCCACAGTGAGTTGCCTTCCTCATAAGCGCCCTGTACTTGGCACTCATAGGTAGTGCTTGGAGCAAGACCCTCCATTGCTACAGGAGCAGTGGTGTTGTTAACATAGATCCACTCAGCGGCAGCAACATCCTCACCGCCAATCTTCATAGCGTCAACGAAGAGATAGTAGCCGGCAGCATCGTGGTGACGGATGGCGATGTAGCCCTTCTGTCCCTCAAATGCGCTCAGGTCATACTCTTTCTTCTGCCAGTTAGCAGGATCCGAAGGCATCAAGCCTTGAGTAGCGATGTTGTCCTCAATAGCTACGAAGTCGCTGGTAGCGGTACCGGTAGTAGAAACATAAACGCCATAGTTCTCAACGTAGTCTGTGCCAAGGTCGGCAACGTAGAACTCGAGAGTTCCGGCCAGGTCAACCTTTGGAGAAATCAGCCAGTTGTCAACGCCAATGGCTGCGAAACTATCATCAACGCTGATGGAAGCCATGCAAGACTCGCCATCGGCAGCAAACAGTGGAGTGCCACCCATGGTGTAGCCGCTGATTGGCATTACTGCCCAGTCGTTAACAGTCCAGCCATCAGGTGCTGCCACATCCTCGAAGCTCTCGTCAAGACCGGTCTTCTCGCGATAGCGGAAGTTGTAGGCAGGAGCATTGCCGGTCCAGGTAGCAACAGCGCTGTTCTTAGTGATGTCGGTTACTACGAGATCCTCGGGAAGAGCGAAGCGCAATGGAGTCTCAAAGTTGCAAACCTTGCTCCAGCGGCTCTGGTCATCCTGAGTGCAGATGCTGCGTACATATACCGAGTAAGCGCTGTTCTCCTCAAGGTCGGTAAGGGTAATGAATGGGTCGTTAACCTGTACTGGTGCCAAGTTGGTAGTCTCAGGATCAAACTCGCCCTTATCATAAACTACCTCAAAGAGGTCTTGCTCGGGAGTGCCGGGAATCCAGCTGATATCAGCACTGTTATAAGTGATGTTCTCAGCAACAACGTCGGTTGGACGTGGGCAAGTGTTCATGCGGATTTGGAAGGTGGTCAACACACCAGGAGTTGGAGTGGGACCACTGCTTGAACCTGTTCCTTGGAACTCAGAGATAGTCTCGCCTTCAGGACCAATGAGAGTCCAACCATTCTCATAGTTGTAGGTACCAGCAACCCAAACGAGGTCGTAGTCAACGCCGTAGCACAGCTTGAAGGTGCCAGAGAGTTCACTGTTGCCAGAGCCATTAGGAAGCTGGAGCTCCTGAATCAGCACGTCGGTGCCGGCAAGGTAGATCTGCAGCTTACCGTTGCCGTTCCAGCCGTCGCCATAGGTATCGGTGAGGGT
>CALAVD010000180.1 GCA_937892085.1 uncultured Prevotellaceae bacterium | reverse complement strand
TAATCGTTTGAATATTTGAATCAGCACAAAATGCCACTTTTTAAAGTGCACTCATGATTATTTGGCTACAAAATTACGTTTTTTTGGTTAGGGCAAAATTGATTCTGATTTTTTTAGTCATTTGCAAAACACTGTGTTTAATGTTGATAGCTAACGAGCATCGAAGATGCTGAATTCTGCTAAAGTATCCCCTCTAAGATGGAGGGAGTAAGTGGGAGTATGATAATCGCAACATATTCAGAATAGGTTTATTGCCATCCCTTTAGTGGCTGTCATGCTTCTCCGTCCATTGGGCACCTGCTCTTTCAGCGTCAATGGGCTGCACCTCAGCATAAGTCAAGCAAACTTGACATTCTGCATTCGGTTTGCGCCATTGGTCTATCTTGATTGACCCACCGGCACCACAAAGCCGGTGGGCTTTCTTTGGCCTTTTAACGCAACCTGCGGACAAATCTGCAACTATTGAATAAAGGATATAGAAATTCCTTTTTTCTGGAATTTTATTTTGTGGTTTAATTTTATAATTGTAATTTTGTAATGTGAATGTGAAATAACGATTTTCGACCGATAAAATTAATTATTGTTTTTAAATAAAATACCAATGAAAAAAATCACCTTATTTACAATCGCGTCATTACTGTGTGTATTGGCCTTTGGACAAAATTCCAAGCAGGTTTTGAGAAATGACATTCATTTTGGAAAACATCAAACTGGTTTAAAAGTGCGAGTTGTTGACCGCATTGTTTCGGAGCAAGCAATCAATGCACCCGCCGACCTTGTGAGTGAGACATATAACCTTACAGCCTACGACAACTACTTTGAGGAGTATATTTCACCTCGAGAGGTACAAGTGGGGCGCTATGGCGAGAATGAGGTATATATTCAGGGGTTGAGCGAATTCATGCCTCAGGCATGGGTGAAAGGTACTATCGATGCCAACAACGTAGTTACGGTTCCCGCTACATTGCTGGGCATTATGGAGAGTTTTTACGACATCGAAATAAGTTGTCAACCCACTACATTCGTCTATGACCCTGATGCCGAAAAGTACACCGCCGAAGAGTTCAGTACCGTTGACCAAGATGAATATCCATGGGATATGCTATCAAACTTAGTGTTGACAAAGATTACAGAAGTGGCAGCTACACCTGCCGACCCATCGGTAGCCGACTTCGTGTTCATTGCCTATGTGGAAGAAGATGGCACACCTGTGTATGCAACCTATCCTTATGTGAGTTTTTCGATTCCAGTAGAAGATGTAGATGGCAACCCTCTGTCACAATCCAAACTGAGCTATGTCATTTATATCGAAGATGCCGAAGGTCAGCAGCATGAGTTGACACTTACCACCGACCTTTATACTAACCTGACAGAGGATATTACCGAGATCCCCTATAATTTCACCGACAAGTGGGATATCCTAGCTTGTGGTTTAAGTGTTTATCTGAATCAGGGTTCTGATGAGATTATGTCTTGGAAGAAGAAAGGAGTGCAAAGCATCTACCGCGGCATGGGTGAGGAGCGTCGCTCTAATATAGGCTGGTTCAACATCCAAGAGTATCTTGCAGAATTTGGCCTGAACACAGGCATTAGTGACATTGAGGTTTCCAACGACAAGTCAGCAACCTATTTTGACCTTCAGGGCCGTGTTGCCGACAAGAGCCAGAAGGGAATGCTTATCATGCAGACTCGTGATGTTAAAGGCAACCTGAAATCCACAAAAGTACTACGCAAGTAAAATCGAGTAGGTTGGGGGGAGACTTGCGGCGCAAGCTGCATGACTGGGGGGCGTCGCCCGGCGATGCCGACGCCATCATCGCCCGCCTCAAGCGGGAACGCTACCTCGACAACGAGCGATATGCCCGTGCCTATTGCCGCGACAAGCTGCGCTTCAACGGCTGGGGACGCATCAAGATTGCCTTCATGCTGCGTGGCAAAGGCGTTGAGCAGGAATATATCGACGCGGCTCTCGCCGAAATCGACGAGGAGCAATATGTCGCCATCCTCGACGATGCCCTCGCCGCTAAAGCCAAAACGCTAAGCGGCAAGCCCGACGAACAGCTGCGAGCCTCATTGCTGCGTTTTGCCAGCTCACGAGGCTTCGAGCCAAGACTTATATTTCCTGCAATAGAACGTATAAGTTCCTCTCTTGTAAGGTTGAGGCCTGCCTCGACCGATGAGGAGGCTGGGGAATTTAGTTGAAATTCGTTTCATTCGTTGTTTTTTACAGTGGACTCAGTCATGAAGATTAAAGACCTCCTTACCAGTGCCGCCGGGGTACTCATGCCACGCAACTGCTCGGTGTGCGGCAAGCCGCTCGACCTCGACGAGAAATTCCTGTGCCGCCACTGCCTGATGAACATGCCGCGCACGCACTACGAGGAGACACCTTTCAACGCCTTCGACCAGCTTATGGCTGGCAAGGTGCCTGTGGAGCGCTGCGCCAGCTATTTCTTCTATCACAAAAACGACCCTTACGCCTCTATCCTCCACGACACTAAATACCGCAATATGCCCACCGTGGGACGATGGCTCACCGAGCGTGCCGCCCGCGAGATGCTGCCGAGCCATTTCTTCGACGGCATCGACGCCATTGTCCCTGTGCCACTGCACTACACCAAGCTCGCCAGCCGAGGCTACAACCAGAGCCAATATCTTGCCGAGGGAATATCACGAGCCACAGGCATTCCGGTTGTCAAGGCGCTGAAAGCGGTGAGCGAGCATTCCACACAAACCCACAAAGACGCCGCCGAGCGCATGCTCAACACCCAGGGCATGTACGCCGCAAGCAAGCGGCACTGTCACGGACTCGACGGCAAGCATCTGCTCATCGTCGATGACGTGGTGACCACCGGCTCCACCCTACTCGCCTGCGCCACAGCCCTCAAAGCCGCCATCCCCACCGCAAAGCTCTCCCTCTTCACCCTCGCCGCCGCCCAGCTGGAATAACTTTCCTCAATGCATATTTAGCCACATTCAACACAGCTATTATTAAAACAACCATAACAACATAACCACAACAACCACAATATTTTAGATAAAAAGCTCACTATCGCGGTAGATGGCATTGCATTTCAAAGTACATCAAAGCACATCAAGGAGCATCAAAGAAAACATCAAAAGGACGGCTTTTTTGATGTAAAATAGCGTTTCCTTTGACGTAAGAAAAGCAAAAATAATTCAATTTAGTCGGAATGTCGAAAAAAAAT
>CALAVD010000179.1 GCA_937892085.1 uncultured Prevotellaceae bacterium | reverse complement strand
TTAATTGTTTTGCTGTTATAAGTGTCTGCTCAAAACTCTCGGCACTGCATGGACCAGCTATAACAAATGTAGTTGTGCCGTTAATCGACATAAACGGCAATGGTGATATGTTGTCAGGAAGATTGTCTTTCATTGCTCTTTTTTTTCGATATTGCAAAAGTACCACTTTTTTTTCATTTATTATGTCAGGGGAGTGGCTTATTTAATTAAACTGAATTTTTATCAGTGTTTTATTTAACATAATGCTGATTATAAAACAAAAGTGTCAATATTAAAAGAAATCCTCTATTCTACTATTTGACATATAATCTGATGCCATAAATATAAAATTAAGAACGAGAAAAATCTTGAAAGAATATTTTGCTGATAAAAGAGAAAGAATTAATTTTGCCGTAAATAAAAAACAAACATGCCACAACACCTTTCACATATTATCATCTTGTCTCGCGCACTTTTACTTTTTTTCTTTATGGCGCTCTCGTTTCAAGCATTGTGTGCCACAACCGAAAATGACACCCTCACAATAACTCAGCGAGGATCTGATATTTCTTACACCTCCGACACATTATGCGAAAAATTCAACCCTAAACAATTAATCGTTCCTGGCATTTTTATGGTTTCAGGACTTGCAGGAGCCATTGACTATAACAATAGCCTTAATCGCTCAGTTAATGACGCATTTACCGATTTGAGCGATGGGCATAAATGTAAAATTGATGATTATCTGCGTTTTCTCCCTTCGGCATCCCATTTGTTGCTTGGCAGCGTTGGCGTGAAGTCAAAACACAATTTCAAGGAGCGGTTTCTCATTTCTGCTACATCTCATGCAGCAATGCTCATTATGGGTTACGGTTCGAAATACCTTATTCATGAGCAACGTCCCGACCTCAGTAACAATCATTCTTTTCCCAGCGGACATGTGGCTTTAGCTTTCACAGGCGCCGAGTTACTGAGGCAAGAATACGGAACTGCCTATGGCATAGCCGGTTATACCATTGCTACCAGCGTTGCATTTTTGCGACTTTATAACAACAAGCACTGGTTTAATGACGTGTTGATGGGCGCTGGAATCGGAATCTTGAGTGCAAGAATTGGATACTGGCTTTTACCGCTTAACCGTAAGTTATTTAAAATCAGCAACAAAAAACCACAAAGTTCAACCGTTGCTGTAACCCCAACCTACAATGTGGTCGATAAAGCAATGGGTGTTTCGGTATATGCAGTATTTTAAAGGATTGACAGACTATACTACTCTCCTACTCCATTTATTTTTAATGCTTCATCATCCTATCCATCGAGCGCTTGTCTTCACGTGCCTTGATTGATTGCCGTTTGTCGTATTGCTTCTTGCCACGAGCAATGGCTATGTCAACTTTAGCAAACCCTTTTTCATTGATGAAGACTCGGAGCGGTATAATTGAATAACCTGGAAGCACACATGCCTTAGCTATCTTATTAATTTCCTTGCGAGTGAGCAGCAGCTTGCGGTCACGATGAGTAGCATGATTATTGTAAGAACCATAAGAATACTCAGCAATATACATTCCTTTCATCCACAACTCATGATTCTCAACCATGCAATAAGTGTCGGTCAAGCCAGCTTTGCCCTGCCTGATTGATTTTATTTCGGTACCTGTCAAGACTATGCCTGCAGTGAAAGTTTCAATGATTTCATAGTCGAAAGAGGCCCTGCGGTTTTTTATATTTATGTTGCTTGTTGCCATTTGTCCAAATAATATAGATTTAAAAAGTTATGAATTTATTCAATAGCCATTTAATAATAAACGGGAACAATATCATCATGATTGATGAAATCACTACAAATTTTATTGATTTGTCGCTATCCACACACAAGAAGTCCACTCCTCGGTAAGCTATATATGGCATATATAGAACAAGAAAATACAATGGTGAGAACTCGCCATTTAAAACGTTTATCAATATCGAGAGTAATATCAAGAATGCAAGGTTGTAGATGACATAACTGCACAATTTTGACATAGCTAAGCTACTGCGCGTGAACTGCGGATAAAATCCCGACAAGAGATATATACATAAATAATATGTGAGCATGAAGACTGAGAAAGAAATGATAGCCTTCATTAGCGACGAAGAAACAGTGTAGGACGCACTATCATATATCATTGGCACAAACGAAGATATGGCAAGAATTGCCAATAGCGGATAAAAGAATGTGCCAAGCACACGTTGAGACGAGTAGCACTTGTCGTCGATGTATTGCCACCCCACCCTTGGCGATATCAATAAAACTATAAAATTTCTTATCATTTGTCGATGTTTTTCTTTTGAGGATGCAAAATTAATAAAATGACAAATAAAATAAAACTAAAATTGAGTCAATAGACAAAAAAATAAGTAATTTTGCACTTTATAACTACTATAAGCGGATTCAAGAATGAGACACGAACTCTTTATAGCGTCAAGACTGAAACTCGGGAATAAGGGCGGAGCCAATTCTCGAAGTCTTAATGTCGCAGTGCTGGGTATCATTCTTGCTCTCGTTATAATGATTCTCTCGGTAGTGATTGTGCTGGGTTTCAAGCAAGAAATAACCACTAAGGTGACGAGCCTCGACCCACACATCAAGATTTATAATGGCGCCATTGGGCTTGACAACAATTTTGACGTGGTAGATTCAAGAGAGATCTCTAATGGCATTAACGCCGACGCTTCACTGAAAGAGCACATCACAAGCGTCTCGCTCATTGCCGAGAAACCTGCCATCCTGAAAACTGACGACAACTTCAAAGGCCTGCAATTCAGAGGAGTAGATGCCAATTACGATTTCTCCTTTTTGGAGAAACACCTGATTAAAGGCCGAGTACCAAACTTCGAAAATAGTGACAGCACTAACGAAATAATCGTGTCGAGAACCATTGCCAAGCAACTCATGCTCGATGTCAACGACCGCATCTTCACTTATTTCATTGATGACAAGGTGAAAGTGAGAAAGTGCCATATCGTGGGAATTTACAACACCGATTTAGAGACATTTGACAAAGCGTATATTGTGGGAAATATCGCTCTGCTCCAGAGTGTGAACGGATGGAAAACCTACACCGGGAATTATGTTGGAATCAACATTGACAATATTTCCAACCTCGAGAATGCCGAGTCGATAGCTTATAGGTTATTCAGCAAGTTGGCTCTTCAATCTTATGACGACCCTTACAACACCACACTTTATAATGTCACCAACACTAAGCGCAATAACCTGCCATATTTCACCTGGCTGAGTATGCTCGACATGAATGTAATCATCATCCTCACGCTCATGATTATAGTCTCTTCATTCACGCTCATCTCGGCGCTACTCATGGTGGTGCTGGAACGAATCAAGATGATAGGACTTTTAAAGGCCATCGGTGCTACTAATACCTCTATTCGTAGAATCTTTATCTTCTTGACTCACAAAATCATCTTCAAGTCGATGATAATTGGCAATGTTGTGGGCATTGGGCTCGCTTTGATGCAGAAACATTTCCACATCGTGAAACTGAATCCCGATGCTTACTACATGAACTATGTGCCCATCGACATCAATATTCCTGCAATCATCATCCTAAACATCGCCATCTTAGTGATATCCTACATCACCCTCATAGGTCCTTCCTACATCATCTCATCAATCAAGCCAACATCTACAATGAGATTTGAGTAACCTATCGTTAACGTCTCAAGAACACGCAGCCCTAAGAGTTCTACGGAGTCTTGGAGTAAAGGAGTGGAGAACTCCCCGTCTCCGTAGATTCTGCATTAATAAGACAAAAGGACATAAGGTTTTCAGAAGAACATATTTTTGTTGCTATTCTTCAGTATATAGAGATTTATTTTTTTATGTTCTTCTGTCAAAAAAAACTGAGCCGCAGCTTGATATTTATTTTTATACAAACAGACATAAAGTCAAGTTTGTATGTCCGTAAGTGTATAAATCACCGAGCTTGCGAGGCTTTTAGGCATCGAGAGGTGCAGCTTTGTGAGAGGAGATACCTCAGCTACTGCTCACGTTTTTTGACAGACTGACAGACTGACATACTGAACACACGTCTGTTTGTCAAAAATGTGGAGAGGTAGGTAATTGTGAGTTCTACGGAGTCTTGGAGTGAAGGAGCACATAACTCCCTGACTCCTTAAACTCCGTAGATTTTTACCTCACTACTTTCTCGCTCTGGTGGGAGCCGTCGCTGTAGGTCGTCACCTTGATGCTCACGCCTGGCTGTGGCCCGGCGCTCTCCACGCCCGCGAGGTTGTAGTATTTAACACTGGCGATGGTCTTCGGCTTTATCACTTCATCAATGCCATCATAGTCATCAAGTGGGAACCACGGCCTAATTGACACAAGGTCTCCTTCTTTGTATAATAGCAATTCGACAGGAGAATCAGGCGTCCAACCACATGTGCCCTCTACACCGCCAGTGTAAGAAAAGCTATATTCTCGAGGTTGGGCATTTGCATAGATTGCATATGAGAAGCCATCTTCGCAATCAGACAAATCAACGGCGAACTCTCCAACTTCTATAGCATAACCTGTCGGAAAAAAAAGACAATCAAGAGTCTTAAGCAGTTCATAAATTGTCAGTTGTTCATTCCTGTCAAAAATGAATATATCGCAGTATTGCTCCAACTCCGCGTCACGCTCATCATCGGTCTTGCCTTCCAAGCGGGCAAGAATATTCTTGCCGTAGCCCTTAGATGTATAGAATGCTCCTTTTTCCTTGTCAACCACTACCCACTTTATTGACGAGTCTGACTTTGATATAGCCAAATTAAAACCATTTAAGTTTTGACTCTCATTATTAAGAACAAGTTTCAGCTTAAATTTGTGCGATTTGCCGGTTTCATGAAAACTCTGAAAATAAAGCTCCGAGGGACAAGGATAACCCGAGCCTGGTCCTTGCGCTTCGGTATAACAAAACGACAATACAAATGTCAAAATAATAATTATCTTCTTCATAGCCTCTAATTTATTGGGTTAAACTTTAGTAATTCCTTTTTTATTTCCAATCGCAAAATTAGAACAAAGGAATTGAAATGTGTCTTTTGCCCAAGACTCGCGTTCAGCATAGATGTCATACTCATAGTTACCCACTTGCACAATGCCGAGAGAATCGACATAGAGTTGTGCGTTACAAATAAAGGGTACGCACATTAATAATGCAATACAAAAGAATAAAACTTTAGTTTTCATTTTATAAATCTTATAGGGTTAATAAATTTTGTTTTAGATTTTTAGTTAACTGTAAAGTTGCCAGTATATGTGTATCCATATATACTGTGGATGGTGATAGTGTAGTAACCCGATGGAAGATAGGTGTAGGTAGTGCTTGTGTAGCCGCTGTGGTTCTCACCATATACATAATAATATGGTGTACCAAGATCGTCAACACATTCCAAGTCGATAGTACTGGTTGAGCCAAAATACACCGTTAGCTCATTAAGCTCTTCATCGTAGGTTACAACAGGGGGGTCAATGCCTATTTGATAGAAATTTGAACCAGAAGGATTGTGCATCACAACCTCATTGTCATTTGCCCAAGTTGAGATTGGCATCGCTAAAAAGACTAATAGTAATAAGACTGGTCTCATTGTTTAAAAATATTATAATAAATCGTTGCAAAATTACTCACGGGCGATTTTCTAT
>CALAVD010000178.1 GCA_937892085.1 uncultured Prevotellaceae bacterium | reverse complement strand
GGGACGGCTGGTCACAGCATAGGCGTTAGAGCCGCGCGCCTTACGGTTTTGAAGCGTAAGGATGAAAGCGTAGATGATGTGAATCGCAAAACCCGCGGCAAGCACCGCAGTGCCCACGAGGGCATACCAGTTAGCGCCAAGGAACTCGCACACAGCCTCGTAAGCATCGAGCGAAAAGACTGCCACGGCGTTCATCAGCGCATGGAACGTTAGAAATAGGATAAGGAATAGACCGGTGACACTCATCACCACTTTCCTTCCTACCGAAGATTTAAATAACCACATAGTAGTTTTGAATTTAGTTATTAATTGAGTTTATTTAATTAGTATTCAAGCAATTAAGCACCACACGACACAGCGCATGGCGGAATTAAAGTGCAAATTTACCATTTTTCCTCGTTATTTGCAAGCACGGTGGCTCATAAATCAGAAATAATATCTAAATTTGCCACAAAAAAGCTAGCTATGAAACTATTTAAGTGGATATTGCTTGGTGCCGTGCCCATGGTTCTCATGGGCTGTGGCACCAAGTCTTTACTTGTAAATAATGACAGTGTGATTATGAATCATGTAGAGGCCGCTGGCCACAAACTCATGGTGATGAACCCCGGCGACAATGCTCAAGTGCGTTTCGTCAGCCACAAGCAGAGCGGTTTCACTGCGGCGCCAAGCATTGATGACAGCAATATCCTTCTCAACGTTGCTGCCGCTTTCACGCTCGACACCGAGTCGATGGACGTGTGTGGCGACCAGGTGGTGGCAGGAGAGCGCATCGCCGGCTATGACGATGTGACCACCACAGGGCATGCACTAATTCTTGACAACAAGGTGACTATCAAGAATAATGCCTATCTCAATGAGTCGATTGAAGCGGCTATTAAGGGCAAGGGTTACCTGTTTCAGCAATGCCTCATCGTGGAAGACAGCAAGGGCTTGGTGGAACGCATACCAAAGGCCATCCGCGACAGGCAAGCACACATCATCTACCGCGCCGCTTGCGTGATGCGCGACGGCAGCTTTGCCATAGTGCAAGGCGATGAGCCTATGTATTGCGGCGAGTTCATCGACGCCCTTGTGGCACTTGGCGCCCAGCAAGCCCTCTACCTCGACATGGGTACCTGGGCATGGGGCTGGGTGCGAGAGAACGGCACAACTACCGAGCTCAGCGAACACTTCCACAACACCCGCTACCAGAGCAACTGGCTACAAGTAGTGAGATAGCACACCCTTTAAGAAATAAAAGCACTCGAATTAAACTAATTTCAACTAATTTAGGTGGGTTCTATAAATTAACTTGAGGTGTTTTTGATTTATTTTCGAGCAGA